>JAFGJC010000169.1 GCA_016929305.1 candidate division CSSED10-310 bacterium
ATGTTGCTGTACCACCAGTCATAACAATGTGTGTGTGGTTTATTCCATTTCGAAGTAATTGGCCATCTTCTGAAGTAACGTAGATTGGGGGTGCTGGGTTATACATAACAAGATCATCTCTTGAAGCCTCTCCTGAGATTCCCCAAAGTCTTCCCATCTCATGATCTACAACATTGCCCCAATCAAAGTGGTCTTCATCGACAGTAGTCGAAGAATATATTAACCATCCATTTTCGTGAGTGTATGATGTAGACCAAATAGTTCCCCAATTAATCTGTGCACCAAGAGTTCTATAAGCCATCCAGTCATCATTAAGTTCGTAGATTTCTCTGTTATTAGCTCTTTGTGAATCAACAAGCTGGCTCAATTGAGTTTTTATCCTGCTGTTCATCTTTGTGCCTTTTGGCATCCAGATTGGGACCCCTTGCATTGTATCTTCATAGACTTTAATTAAATGTAATTTTGGAAGCTTCTTTTTATCAAGCATCATCTTTGGCTTCTTGCTATTCTTAGATTTTTTAGTATAAAGATTAACTTGTCTCCATTCTGTTTTTTCCATGAATTCATCAAAATCTTTAATTACTTTATTTGGAAATATGTAAATTCCCATTGCATTTGCTCCTGTGAATTCTTCACCAAGATTAAAGCCTACAACAGTTTCCCATCTTCCAAATGATTCTTCTAATAAATCGATATTATCTTGAGTTGTGTCTTCTCTATTGTAGTCTACTTCAATTGGATATGCTTGAAATACTCTTGAATTCTCAACAGGCGAATTTAACCATGTATCAAAATACAAGTGGAGTTCATTCAAATCAACTGAACTATCTATCATCGGAACGACAAGATCTAAATCCATATCAACAGGTAACAAATGATCTACATCAGGTGCGCTTGAATTATAGTCATACCAATCGCCAACAAGTCCTGTGTCTTCGTCCCTTATAACATAATCATAATTGCCTGAAGCAACATCATTAATAACAACTATGCCGTTAGCATCAGTAAAATAACTATTGCCATCAAATATGATCTCAATTCCCTGCAGTTTATTATCAGGGTCTTCGTTATCAACTACTGTGAATGTTACTGTAAATCCAGCGTTTTCTGTTGTAAAGTCCCAGACAGGTCCTTCTGTTGATGCTTGGTGTTCATCTGTTGCAATTACCTGCCAATAATATTGTGTATTTGGATTCAATGAAGGTAAATCACATGAAGTTGCTGAAGTATCATCGCAAATCAAAGTACTTGGACTTGGATTTGTGTCAAAATAAACATCGTATGTTACATCATCACCATTTGGGTCTCCGCCTGTCCAGCTAACAGATGATAAACTAACTGAAACACCAGTTGCTCCATCTGCTGGGTTTGGACTCCCAGGTTCATAAGGCGGATCATTTGGCTGGTTACCTGTTATAAAGTCCCAAATTGGGCCTTCTGTTGATGCATCATGATTGTCTGTAGCAACAACCTTCCAATAATAGTGAGTGTTGTAGTTCATTGTTGCAATATCACAGCTTTCAACATTAACATCATCACAGACTAATGTAGTAGGATTGGCAGATGTGCCAAAATAAACATCGTATGTTACTGTATCTCCTGCATCTGGATCTCCTCCTGTCCAACTTAAGTCAGCATTAATATCTACATCATTAGCGCCATCTGCTGGGTTTGGATTGCTAGGTGTATATGGCGGATTATTTGGTTCATTACCAGTTGTGAAGTCCCATACTGCTCCTGTAGTGCTTTCATCATGGTTATCTGTGGCAACAACCTTCCAATAATAATGTGTATTGTAGTTCATTTCCCCAACATCACATGTTGTGGTTGATATGTCTGAGCATTTCTTTGTTGTTGGATTTGGATTGGTTCCAAAATAAACATCGTATGTTACTGTGTCTCCATTATCTGGGTCTCCACCTGTCCAGGATAAATCAGCATTTATATCTACATTTGTAGCTCCATCTGCTGGATTTGGATTGCTAGGTGTATTTGGCGGATTATTCTGTGTCTCAAACTCATAAACAAAGCCATTAAGGCTTATTAATCCATCATCCTCTACTCCATTAAGCAGATTAAAGGAAAATATCTTCATTGGATTGCTTCCGCAAAAGATATTGGTAAATATCTGTGTTAGGTCTTCATGATCTGGATAAACATCATTCCAGCTAACGTCATAAAGTCTCCATAAGTAATCTTCATCTAAAACAAGGTATAAATGATCTAAGTCATTTGAGCCATAACTAACTGCTTCAATTGTATAAGGGTTAAAACCAAGGTTAAAATCAACATTGTGCATCCCTCCGTTGTAATAGTATTGCCATTCTCCATAGCTGTCTTGAACATAATATCTTTCAGCTCCTGATTGTTTTTTGACAGGAACAACTTGTAATGGTAAAAATCCAAACATATTTGTATATTCCGAGGTCTTGTCTCCAGAATTTCCATTGTCAAGGTTTATATACTGCCATGATTCGCCATTGAACCACTCCATCTGGTCATCCATGTTATCGCTGTCAAGCTTCATAAATCTTAATTCTTCTGGCACAAATCCGAAATAATCAGCTAAAGCATCTGTAAGATCTGCTACAGCGCCATCAGAAAACCCTAAATAACACATCTGCAAATCGCCCATCTGCATAAACTGGCCAGATGGTCCATTTGTGCCAAAAGGCAGCTGTGGTGTCTGCTGCAAGGGCTTGTTCTGCACTAAACCAGCTGCAACAGTGCTGACTAACAGCAAAAATATCATCAAAAATGATAGTGTTTTTTTCATGATATCACCCTCCTGGGAACGCTAAAGTAAAAAAGCACCAGCTTCAACGATCTCCGGTAATACGTTTGCACAACCAAACGGAGGCAGAAAGGATGTTGAAGATGACACAATCCGAGCATATCAAACGGGCGCATATCGTCAACAGCAAAAGTTTAAATGAGATATCGAAGAAGTATCATCTCACATTCCCGATACTCTGCCGGAACCGGCAGGCAAAAAAATTGTAACGAATCAGCTTCTGATGCATATTGTATTCAGAAAGGGCGAAGGATGAACTTTTTGGATTTATACGAAACCTATTCCGCTGATATCTACCGATTCACGTTCTGGCTGACAGGTGATGGTCATCAGGCGGAAGATATTACTTCAGAGACATTGATCCGCACCTGGACAAACAGGAACAAAATTCGTACGGAAACACTTAAAGCATACATACTCACTATTGCACGGAATATTTTTCTGGAGCAGAATCGCAAACAAAAACATCAAGTTCCTCTGGATAATCTGCATTCCGATCCTTCGCCCGGACCGGATAAAATGCTTGAATCGCGCCTTGAATTGCAAAGAATTCAAATTATTTTGCAGGGACTGACGGAAACGGATCGAACGGCTTTTATTTTAAGGGTATTTCAGGATCTGCCCTATGAAGAGATCGCAAGAATTCTGGAATTATCCCAATCGGCAGTAAAAGTAAAGGTTCATCGAGTCCGCAGGAAAATCATGGCTGACTATATGCATAAGGAGGTTTTTAAATCATGAATATTACACGTAATGTCATTCTTGATCTGTTACCGCTATATGCTGCTGATGAGGTCAGCGAAGACACACGGATATTGATTGAAAAGTATCTGGAAACAGATACTGAGTTGACGCATATCGCACATCAGATGAAACATCAATTGACTGCCAATGATATACCTGTCCCCTTGAAAAGGGAGGATAAAATGGAGGCATATCTTGAAGCAAAACGAATCATGTTGAAACGAACGATCATCTGGGCTTCTGTTACCGCTTTTGCCATCTTATCCTGCCTCTCCTTAGCCGCGCTGGCATTTTTTAACCTGCTGCGATTTGCTTCATGATGGACATGATGATGTATTCAGAAGAACGGTAATAACGCAATCGGTGTATCTGACCGCTAAATAGTCAACTATACAGGTTTTCGAAGCTATAAAAACAGTTTCTATCGTTATCTACAGGTAACTTTGAGGAGGACTGCGCATGAACAACAACAATCTTAAACGGTTTCTATGGATCACATTTGTTGCCAGTTATGCATGGCAACTCATTATTTTTTTCACTGGAGGTGTGAATTCATTTCTTTTCCCGCTTTTGATGTGGATACCCGGATTGTCAGCCATAATTGTTCTGATGAGCACCAGCCATAAACTCCGGAAAATCGGCTGGGGTTTGCGAAGATGGTGGTATCTGTTTCCACCAATACTTATATCGATGGGAGTTGTCGCTGCGGAAGTGTTCATGCTCCAAACATTTAATCTGGGTGATTGGTCGAACGAAATTTTCATATTCCGGGGCTACATGGTAGACATTCCAAAGATTCCTCTGATATTGGGAAATCACACACAACGCATCGATTTCTTCACAGTGAATTTTGTCCTGTCGATACTTCTGCAATCGGTATTGGGCTGCGTCGTTACGCTTGGCGAAGAATTGGGCTGGCGAGGTTATGCACAAAAAGAATTTATACGAAAATACGGGTTGAACAAAGGTTTGATTGTTTTGGGAGTTGTCTGGGGGTACTGGCATCTTCCGATTATTCTGATGGGCTATAACTTTCCTCATCATCGCATTCTTGGCGCATTAGTGCTGATGCCTTTGGGAACAATTTTTCTGGGCATCTTTCTTGGATGGCTGTACCTGCGTTCAAAAAGCATCTGGGTGCCTGCTTCGGCTCATGCGGCTATGAATCTGACGGCAATGGTTCTTTTCAATGGAGTGACCATGAGTGGATATGGGCTGTTTCAACAAATCATCTGGATAGGATTATGGGGAATTGTGGCCACATTCTGTCTGATTTCTATCAATTGGAAACGACCGGAGTTCCGTATGCTGTTACCTCAAGATACATCAAGCCGAAGCCTCAATAATTTGCCAGCCAGCCTCCCAGCGGACATTCCTCTTATGCGGCACATCGAACACAGAAATCTCTCGGAAGCCAGCCTTCTCAAGACGCGAGATCACGGATGCCGCCGTTGAAAAGCCCGTTGATGCCGGATTTTGCAGAGAGCCAAGAAAAGCCCATGTCATCAGTGGTGCAGGAGCGATGCCAGGTGCCGGGGAGAACTGATCAACCATGATCAGTCGGCCGTTCGGCACCAATGCTTCTCGGATTTTCTTGAACATGTCTACTGTATACGGGCCCGCATCACAGTAAAGGACTCGATCGAATCCTTTCGGCAGAGTGTCACGTATATAATCCAGAGTCTGGTAGGTGATTCGGTCACTGAGACCCCTTTCCCTGGCAATGTCCTGCCCAACAGCGCAAACGCTGTCAATATCTACCACGATCGCTCTCAGCGTTGGACAGCGATCCAGAAACGCCAGTGACATTACTCCTGATCCCCCGCCCAGATCCAGAATGTTGGTCGCACCGCTCATCGCTGTCATCGTTGCCACTTCGTTGGCAAGAGGGCGATGGATTTCGTAGAGCATCCGCGTGAAACCTCTCGCGTACTCCGGCTCATGTCGCATCATCTCGAAGTAATCCGGCGGTGTTAGACCTTGTGTCTCCCAGATTGAAACGGGTTCTTTGATATTCAGCGCGAGATCGACAAGTACAGGATACCGCTTACGAGCCTCACGGGCTAAGAATGCCCACGTATCCGGTGAGTATGCATCAAGGATGGCTGTCTTTCCGAGTTCAGAAATCTGATAGCCATCAACAGTCCTGTTTAGGAGCCCGAGTGAGCACATGAGTTCCAGCCAGTTCTGACACCGGCTCACCGTAATAACGAGTTCCTCTGAAATCTCGACGGCTTTTTTGGGACCTTCAGCGAGGATCCAGAATAGATTATGCTCCATTGCTGCCCCCAATGCGGCCGACATGACTGCGGCATCCAGAAGCTCGAATATGTCTTCCGTGGTCTTTGGTTTCATTCCGATCTTCTCCTTAGCTGATTGTGAACAGACGGTTAAAAGATATCCAGGAATCAATAAATAGAACACTAACTTTTCTGTCTTTCCTGGAATTCCCAAATCTCTATTATTTCAATATTTCCCAAGCGGATTAGATTTTATAAAAACATCTCAAATAAATCCAGCAGCAGGCATACAAGGTTCTGATAATCGCCGGAATACTGTCACCACCCTCATTATCGGCAATCGCAAATGTTCTTCATAAGATCAATCGCTTCAAAATCGTCAGGATTCACTAACAGAGCTTTCCGGATACTCTCCTCAGCCTGTGCGATTTTCTTTTGAGTCAGGTAAGCTCTTGCCAAACAAACATAAGAACAGGAATCCCCGGGAAACACCTCAATATTGAATCGCAGCACCTCGATCGCAAGCGCTGCCTTATCGGCCATCATCAAATGCTGGGCGAGCATGATCAAACTGAATTTATCGATGAAATATTCTTCCTGCTGATGATTTTCCTTCAGTTCTTTATAAAGTGAATGCGCTTTGTCTATCCCTCCAAGTTCAAGCGCACGGCTGACAGGAAGCATCCAGGAGACAGACTTAGCCAAAGGTTCCTCATCAACAAGCGCATCCAAAACTGCCCACAATATCCGGTAAATGGCTTGGGATTCCGTGTTAAACATTGCGACAGCTGCCCTGGATTTGACAGGTAAAATTACCAGGAAGGAATTAAACCCAGCCGCTCCGCCCATATGACTGATCGTTTTCTCTCCCTTATACGTTCCCAAATTCCATCCAAGCCCCGTGAATTCATTTATGGAAAGTCCCCCTCTTTTGATTGCCGGGGTCCACATTGTTTCGAAATGATCCGGGTTAAGAATATTCCAAACGGTTGAATTACTCAGCTCAAGACATATCTTACACCATTGACACATTTCTCTGGCACTCGAGTGCAAATTGCTGCTTGGTCCATCTGCACGGTGATAGGGATATATCGGATTGACCATTGCTCCAGGGGCCCGGAGATGTGGCACAGCCATCAGCTCTTTCGGGATTTCCTCAATCAGATAGGTACTGTGCGGCATCCCGGCGGGAACGAGGATATGCTCTTTCATATACCGCTCGAAGGAGATGCCTGTGACTTTTGCTATCAAATGACCGAGAACGTTATATGCAATGTTGCTATAGTGAAAGCGTTCCCCGGGATCGGCCACTAATTTCTTTTTACGCAAACCTTTAACGAATCGCTCACTGGCACTGTCATCGTATTCAGGGTATTTCCATAACTCGATGTATTCAAGTTCCGTCAGATCAGGCATTCCGGAAGTATGACTGAGAATTTGTCGCGGTGTGATTTGTTGATAGCGATCATCATCAATCTCAAAGTAAGGCAAGTATTGAATAATGGGAATATCCAAATCAATCTCACCTTTTTCCACTAATTGCATTATGGCTGTTGCGACAAAAGGTTTTGAGACTGATGCCATGCAGAATAAAGTATCAAAAGAGACAGTTGTGAGGGTTTTCAAATTCTGAACCCCGAACTCTCGAGCGTAAATGATCTCGTTATCCTGAACAAGACCAAGAGATAATCCCGGTATTTCCCACCGGGTAAAAATTTCATGTAAAACAGGAGTAAGTGTACTTTCAAACATCACGATTCATCCACCTCTTACATTTGTAATTCATTTGATCACGCCTGTTGGTTAAGATTACCCTTCAAATGCCGAATAATCAAAATCAACCGCACGCGGCAATCTCCGCGGATCGCATCCGGTGGATTGCTCGGTAAGTATGCGACCTCAAATCTCAGGAAAATGCCGTCAGGGACACCGGCGCGGAATACGAACTTGAAATCTTTGGCGGATATGCCTTGTTTAATAGTATATTTAATTTAAGAAAGGCCCTGGCAATGCCGGGATTAATCATCAGTATGCATCTTTGGAACGATTATAAATGACAGCAGGAGATTGAAATGAAAGTCGCAGTGTGTGGAATTGCATGTGAAAAGTGTCCAAGAATGTTGAAACATCAATGCCCGAACGGCGAAGACGGCTGCAAGCCGAAAATGAACAAATTCTGCAAAATTTCGACGTGCGCTTTTGAACGCGGAGTGGCATTATGTTTCGAATGCAGCGAATTTCCCTGTGACATTACGAAAACCGGACCGATCAATTATGGATATTGCCAATACATTTCCGGAAAGATATGAGCCGGATATTCAATCAGAATGAGCCGCCACGATGGGGAAAAAATGAGATTTGCAAATGATTGGAAATGAGGTCGATCGACGACACAGGATATTGGTTGATTTTGGGAAGAGAGAATGATGAACAGCACATTACCAGGGATATCTGATGAGTTGCTTTTGCTGGCGAGGCAGTGCGGTGCGTCACTGGAAGG
>JAFGJC010000170.1 GCA_016929305.1 candidate division CSSED10-310 bacterium
CAATACATTTTTCATACTTTGCTCCTTAAAATTACATGAGTAAAGTTTTATATTGCAGCTCGCCACACTCAGTATTGTGGCAGTATGTAATTGGCGTGTCGCAATTTTTCAAACAGGAAATAAAGTTTTGTGAAATTTACACAGTTCTAATAAAAATGCAAGCTGTTTTCTGCGGTGTATGTCATCCTGAATGGTGCGAAGGATCTTAGGACAGGACATATCTATATCAATATGATAACTCCTCCACCTCCCAATTCTCGTTTACTCATAATTTAAACATCTGAACATTTAGATATTTTAACCGCAACACATCCGCACTCTCAAAAGTTGTTATTCTGATTAGGATAAATTTCCGGAAGAGATTGAAAAGACAAAATATTCATCGCAGAAGTGGGTTCCCAACCCACCCTTTTTAATTGATAAGTGCCACGCACTTCTGAAGTGCGTGGCACTTGATAAAAAATATCCGCTTTTATCCGTTCTATTCGTGTAATCCGCGTTCTATCCCCAAACTACCGCATCAGCAACACCTTCTGTGACTTCACAACATCCCCTGCGATGAGCTGGAGGATGTACGTGCCGGTTGCAGTCTGCCGACCTGCATCGTCTTTTCCATGCCAATAGATGTTATAGCTGCCTGCACGTTGTTCTTCATTCAGCAACATACTCACTTTTCGACCCAGCAGATCATACACCGCGATTTCCACCCGACCTGATTCTGCAAGCTGATAACTGATTTTCGTTTGCGGATTGAAGGGATTGGGAAACGCAGGTAAAAACGCGGTCTCTTCAGGAAGATTATCGAGGGTAACCGAAATCACATCAAGGATGTTCACATCCCCTTTTGTGCTGACATCGGAAAGACGGTATGAATAGGTTACACCGGGCTGGACGTTTTCATCGTTGAACTGATATTCGGTTTGCGAGGAGGTGTTGCCCTGCCCCTGCAATTCGGAGTGTGTTTGGTAAGAGGCGATTTCATCCCATTGTAGCGGCGATTCCTGAACCGCCCGTTCCAGAATAAATCCCAGATTGTTGACTTCAGATTCTGTCAACCATTGGATCAGCACGTCCCCGGCCACCGATTCCGCGGAGAAGGAAGAGAGTATAACAGGAAGTGAGGCATCATCTCCTGCATTCAATTTACCATAAACTGAGGAACCGTTCAATGCGCCTCCGCTGATGGACAGATCCCCGGACGCGTCAATGGTCGCGTTCATGTTGTCATCAGCAGTCGCCGATGCGGAGATATCCGCTGTCACCCAGTAATAGCGCATGCCTGAGGGGATGGCATCACTGAGCGAACTGAATATGACGTCAAGACCCGATCCGGGATCTGATACGCTGCTGCCTACCGGCGAGGCGCCTGCGAAGGTATTGCTGCTGTTCGCATAGAGCTGAAACGGCGTGGACTGCAAATCACCTGTATCATATGTACCGCCCAAGGTTACCGTGACTGAATTTAAAGTGGCGCCGGTTGCGTTTCCGGCCAGACTGAACTGACCGCAAAGCCAGTCATTGTCAGAAATAGAAGCATTCACCTGCTGAAAATCCAGAGCTGCATTCGCGCCATGGGTGAAAGTGATCGAGACCGATCCGGTTCCGTTAAGAGTCAGATGATACGGATTTTCATCTCCATCATTATTTGTGATGGCAATCGCGGCAGTTTTGGCCCCGGCTGAAGTCGGGGAAAAACGAATCGTAAATGTCGTGCTTCCCGAAACGCTGACCGGACTGGTTGGCTGCGATCCCTGGACTGAAAATTGATCGGCGTTGTCACCCGTAATGGAGATGATCGGGCTTCCCGATAGCGTCAGATCACTATTCCCGGTATTCTCAATTGTAAAAATGATATCTGTATTGCTGCCCGTATTTTTTGTTCCGTAATCATACGAGCCGCCATCGGCAATGCCTGTCCCATCGCCCAGCACGTTGATTTCCGGTTCCGCAGAGGACATGACGGGCGTCCCTTCATTCCCGGTCTCGACGTGCCAGCTGGTCACACTGACCGGCGAAGGGGCCTCTGAATTGTTTTGCGAATAAAAAAGAGAAGCAGCGTCATCGGTATCGGTATCAAGGTCCCAATAGCGGGTGCCTTCAAAGTCGTCATTGTAGATATAGTAATCCAGCGTGGCATGTTTCCAGTATTGATATTCATAGAGAATTCCCTGGTGAACATAGGTTCCGTCCGCATCAGCCGGTGTGATGATTCCGGAAACAAGGAGATTCCTAGGTGTTATTCCTTCGCCCTGAATATTGAAATGATAAGGATTTTCGTCATCATCATTGTTTGCAATCGAAAGAGCGGCATTCCGTGTTCCTGAAGCAGAGGGATCAAAAGCGACCGTAAACGTCGTTGAATCTCCGGTTGCTATGGAAACGGCAGCCGGAGGCGTGGTTATACTGAAATCGGCTGAGTTCGTCCCGCTAATCGAGACATAGGGGGACGTTCCTGTTAAAGTCAGAGCGGCTGATCCGTAATTGTGAATGGTAAAGGTCCGGGTGCGTGTTCCCGAAGACACATTGAGTGATCCGAAATAGGAGTGATCGTAAATCGAAGGAGTTGCATCTCCATCAATAATGGATATCATATTTCCCTGAATATTGATCTCGGGAGCTGTAACGCCTCCTGTGGTGATGATTGGATCCCCCGCGATACTGCCGACAGTGTTCTTCACCCAGCCTGAGAGGCCTTTTGGCGTTGCCGCTTCCGATTCGAAATAAAAGAGAAAATCCGTGTCCGAATCGTCCGTATCCACATCAAACTCCCAGTATCGGATCCCATCATAATCATCATTAAAGATGTAGTAATCCAGTGTTTCATGCTTCCAGTATTCAAAATCGAAAATCAATCCCTGGTAGATATAATTGCCGTTTGCCGCGGAAGGATTGGTGATGCCAGCCACCAACAAGTCCTCATCAATGGCGCCGCGTCCCATGATTGTAAAATCATAAGGATTTTCGTCGCTGTCATCGTTCGCAATGGAAATGGTTGCGGTCTGGTCACCTTCACCTGCAGGATCAAAGGTGATTTGAAAGGAGGTGCTGTCGTTAGTGGCAATGGAATTCGAAGGAGCGGATGTCACCGAGAAATCTCCGGGGTTCGTACCTCCGATGTTAATGTACGGAGAGGAGCCTGTGAGTGATAACGAACCGGCTCCGGTATTATGAATCTTGAAGGTCCTTACCATGGAACCCGAAGAAACATTGAACGTACCGAAATGGGTATAATCCTTGAATGTCGGTGTGTTGTCACCGTCGCTGATGGCCTGGTGATTCCCCTGTAATTGAATTTCCGAACTAAGGGAGTATTCCGTAACACTGACAGTTCCCGTGCCCTCGTACACATTCCAGGACAAATCAACAGGGGGCGAAACTGTAGATTCAACATAGTAATAGCTGTGCGCGTCATCCGTATCAGAGTCAATATTCCAGTAATTTATTCCGTCTCCAGAATATACGTGGTTGTATATGTAATACTCCAATGTTTCGTGTTTCCACCAATCGAAAGAATTCAAAGTGCCC
>JAFGJC010000171.1 GCA_016929305.1 candidate division CSSED10-310 bacterium
CATTTCATTTCTCGTGTTTGCCGCCGGTATCTCTGAACAGCCCGGTTATGGGCGGAAAGCGATGTGGAGAATTCATGTCCACCGCCAGATTTGACCACAAAATATAAAAAACTGGTGTCTGCAGGAAAGCACGCTGCATAAATCGATTCTGCTCCAGGATTCGCAATCGGTCCGGGAGGTAATCCCGGGTATTGGTAAGTGTTATAGGCGTTGTCAATTTCAAGGTCATCAAACGTCAATTTTCCAGTATATGACTCTCCCAGTGCATAAATAACCGTGGGATCACATTGCAATAGCATACCCAATCTTAAACGATTATGGAATACAGAAGATACTATTGGTCGCTCAGATGGTATCGAAGTTTCCTTTTCAACCAATGATGCCAAAGTCACAAGTTCATGCTGATTCATTCCGTGGGTTTTACCTGCTATAAGCCAGTCGTCTGAAAATTCCTTTTGAAATCGGTCAATCATCATTTCAATCATTGATTGTGCAGTTGTTCCCTTCGGAAAATAGTAGGTTTCAGGAAATAAATAACCTTCCCAACCGGTTGGCGGCCTATCGAGTGAATGATGATGATATGCCAATACCGATTGAATAAAGTCATCCTCTGATCCAAATCCATTGGATTCCCATTTTTCAGCAATATCCTTAATCGTCAAGCCTTCAGGTACAGTAAATTTATACAGAATCACCTTTCCTGAACAAAGTAAATAAACGATTTCTTCCGGAGTCATCGCTGCTGATATTTCATATTCACCTGCTTTAAAATCACCGGTGAGTTCGAGGAGTTTGCTTGACCAGATAATTGTTGCTGTATGTTTGATTAAATTGTGTCGTTTAAGATCATCTGCAATCAGACGCAATGAAGCACCTTTCCTGATTTCAAATATCGTTGGTTTTCCACTTGGATTGGCAGGAGTTCTGAAATCACGGTAAAAATATATTATAGTTGAACCGACACCGATTACAGCACCGATAACGATGCTCAAAAGACAAACGATAAAAAGGCGTTTCATTAAAGATTATTAGATATCACGTTTTTGTTTGCATCCAGAAATGTTTGTAAAACCAGCGCTGCAGAAATAGAGTCCTTTTTTCCGCGTCGCTTTATCCGGCGGATATCCGCATCAATCAGGATACGTTCGGCCTGTTTCGATGTAAGTCGTTCATCCATGTAAACTAGCGGAATTCCGAGTTCACTAGCCAGATGATTTCCGAACTTACGTACTTTTTCAGCTGCCGGACCCTCACTTCCATTCATGTTAAGTGGTAATCCTACAACAATTGTAGATACATTCCACGCTTCGATAAGATCCCGAATTTTAGAGATGGTATTCTCTTTATCAATGGCATTTATGTAACCTAAAGGTTGAGCTGTTAATCCCAATTGGTCGCTGATCGCCAGACCTATTCTTATTGTTCCATAGTCCAATCCAAGAAAACGAGTCATTTTTGTAGAGTATATGAATCAATAATGGAGATCAAGAATTGTGTGTTTTCGTGATAATTGTCACTATGAAATGCCGTATGGTGCATCGAAAATATGTGTTGTTGAACTCACAGATCGTTGATGCCCACCCGGAACCGTCCAGGATACCGTGATGGTTACGCGCAGAGTTTGCCGATCAGCCGGTAGATTATCCTGGCCAAGACCAGTTTTATCCTCATCTTCAAGTGATTCCCATATTTTTGGCTGATCAATATCAATGACTCGAGTGAAATAGTAACCGTTAACTTCCACAATATCTAGCAGCTTGTGATAATAAGGACTAGATGAGT
The DNA here is from genome assembly GCA_016929305.1 of candidate division CSSED10-310 bacterium. Classification (GTDB taxonomy): domain Bacteria; phylum CSSED10-310; class CSSED10-310; order CSSED10-310; family JAFGJC01; genus JAFGJC01. Next base: position 1,783 of record JAFGJC010000171.1, read on the forward strand.
TTGTCACAAAACCGCATGGGTTTGGTGAATAAGATGTGCAAGGTCGCGTATATCGCTCCGGAAGAACATAAGTGTATTGCGGCATCGAAGGATAAAAGGCGTGATCAAAATCAGTATAATTGATCAAGTCATAGTCTAACTGGACAATACGATCCATTTTTTCTTCAATAATAGAAATGGCAATGTTCGTTAAAGTAGCTTCCTTAATTTGTGCTTGAGAATAAAAGAAGATGGGTAGGATGCCTAAAAACGCTATCGACATAATGACCATCGACATCATCAATTCAAGAAGTGTAAAACCAGATTGCTTCTTCATTTTATTACCTCAATCAATGAAATATTCACTTTTATTTTCTATGGATTCCGTAGATCTTTGTCAAGAGATGTCACTCCAAATCATACTTACGACGCTTTTCTAGAAGTGTCTTTCTATTAATACCTAAAATATTTGCCGCAATCGTTTTATTTCCTTTAGTTTTTCTCAATATTTTTTTTATGTAAAATTTCTCAATTTCAGTGAGTGATAGATTCCGATCAGCAAAGGAATCTAGCGATTCCTCAGAAAAAGTCTCATCGAGAAGATGTATCTGATCAGCGGTGATTTCATCTTGGTGTTGGTAGGAAATAAGAAGTCTTTCAACCAGATTCTCGAGTTCTCTGACATTTCCCGGCCAATGATAATTACATAACATTTCCAAAACCTCAGGATGCAATTTGGGTGCTTCGAGTTTATATTTGGCTGAGAAACTATCAAAAAAATGCTTTATCAAAATAGGGATATCGCCTTTTCTCGATCGCAGTGGAGGTATTTTAATCGGTACGATACTTAGTCGAAAGTACAAGTCTTCTCTGAATTTTCCATTCTTGATCTTTGATGCAAGGTCATTTTGCGTTGATGATACAATTTGAGTGTTGACAGGTATTTGCTCGTTACTCCCCAAGCGTTCTAGTACTTTTTCTTGAAGAACACGTGAGAGTTTTGTTTGAATATTTGTTGGCAATTCCTCAACACGATCCAAGTAAATAGAACCTTTTCCAGCTAATTCAAATTTTCCGATTCGCGTGACAACAGCGCCAGAGAACGCTCCTTTTTCGTGACCAAAAAGCTCACTTTCGATGAGGTCTTTGGAAATAGACACACAGTCTACCTTAACAAATTTGCTTTCTCTTCTAGGGCTGAAATAGTGATATAGTTTTGCTAATAAATCTTTTCCGGTACCGCTATCACCGATGATGAGTAAACTCGAACTGAATTTTGCCACCTGTCGCACCAGCTTCAGAATTTGCAACATTTTAGGGTCATGGGTGATGAATTTTGGCGGGTTCAGCATTTAGGATTCCTTACTCACTCAGGATTAATCACTCTAGCATTATGCCATAGTTTTTCTAACTGATAAAATTCCCGCATGTTTTCCTGAAAAATATGAACAACCACATCTTGAAAATCGATTAAAATCCATTTATTCAGAGTAGTACCCTCTATATGAGACGGTAATTCACCAAGTACTTTAAACTCACGGCAAATATTATCTGCGATCGCAGCAACATGGCGCTCTGATGTGCCAGAACAAATGATAAAAGCATCTGTTATAGCACCTTCGATATCTTGGAAATCCAAAACAACGATATCACTGGCTTTTTTGTCATCAGCCGCCTTAATAACTACTTTAATCTTTTCGTGAAAATTTATTTTTTCTTCTCCTCATCTCACTATTAAGGGAATTTCGACACTTCTAGCATCTTGATTCTGATGTGTCAATTCCCATAAAAATTCGAAAATAGTTGACATGGACATACCACAAGATTAATCTAAGCGTTCGTGTTTGAAGCATCATTTTGGTGTGGAGGAAAGAAATATGTTTGCGGTAATAAAGAGCGGGGGAAAGCAGTACCGAGTTGCGAAAGATAGCGTTGTCAAACTTGAAAAGTTAGATGGTGAGATTGGCAACCAAATCGAAATCGATAAAGTATTGCTTGTGAATAATCAGGGACAAGTTACTGTCGGAACGCCATTTGTTGAGGGTTCAAAAATAAAAGCAACAATTATCGATCAGGATAAAGCCAGAAAAATACGTGTTTTCAAGATGAAAAGGAGAAAACGATACCGTCGAACTCTTGGTCATCGTCAGCATTTCACAAAAGTCAGAATAGATGATATTGTTTTATCCTAAATACTAAGGAATAAATAGGAGGTGCACTGTGGCTCATAAGAAAGGTGGCGGTAGTTCCAGAAACGGACGAGATAGCCACAGCAAACGTTTAGGTGTTAAACGTTTTTCTGGGCAAGTTGTGAGTGCAGGAAGTATTCTTGTTCGGCAAAGAGGGACTCGTTTTCATCCCGGAAAAAATGTTGGCAGAGGGGGAGATGATACTCTGTTCGCGAAAATTGACGGGATTGTACATTTCAGGGAATGTCGAACACGAAGGTTTATTGATATTGTACCTTCAGCTAATTGAAACGTTCTCAAATTATCATTCCAATTATTGAATCAGTATAAGTTCTGCTTGTGGCTAAGTTTGTTGATCAGGCTGAAATAGAAGTAAGTTCAGGAAAAGGTGGTGCCGGGTGTGTCAGTTTCCGGAGAGAAAAGTATATTCCTAAGGGCGGTCCGGATGGCGGAGACGGTGGGAAAGGTGGAGATGTTTACATCATCACTGATCCGAATCTGCAAACACTTCTCGATTACCAATATAAACGACATTTTAGAGCTGAAAATGGTAAACCAGGTGGTAGTAGAAATAAACATGGGCGTGATGGCAAAGACATTTTGATTCCGGTTCCTCAAGGTACTGTTGTGATCGATGTGCAAACAGAAGAGCTGATTGTTGATCTTGTGACATCAAATCATAAATTTTTAGTAGTATCGGGTGGAAGAGGTGGCAAAGGAAATGCTCATTTCGCCACTTCTACACACCAAACACCCAGATTTTCACAGCCTGGAGAATCTGGAAACACCAAAAAAATTAAACTCGAATTGAAATTACTGGCCGATATCGGATTGGTTGGATTTCCCAATGCCGGGAAATCAACACTCATTTCTTCTATATCCGCTTCAAAACCCAAAATCGCCAACTATCCTTTTACTACACTTGTACCGAATCTGGGTGTCGTATCACGTGGAGGAAACAGGTCATTTGTTGTTGCTGATATACCTGGAATTATCGAAGGTTCCCATGAAGGACGAGGTCTTGGAGATCAATTTCTAAGACATATTGAGCGTTCTGCTGTTGTTTTACTCGTTGTTGATCTTTCAGAATACGCCATGCCTCCTGCCTCAAAAGCACCCGAAGTTTTGATGAATGAATTGAGAGCATATGATATTAGTTTGGCAAACCGCGTCAAAGCGATTATAGGTACTAAGTGTGATCTCCTTGCTTCTGATGAAATTATAGCTACTATTAAAGCGATTTCAGCGGGTTTAAATTTAACTTTTTTTCCTGTTTCTGCTGTGCAAAGAAATGGCTTAAAAGAGTTGCTGGATTTTATGGAAAGTGAGTTTTTAAAGACAAAGGATCATGAAAATCGGGATATTTGGCGGGACATTTGATCCGATTCATAATGGTCATTTAATTGTTGCTCAAGAAACACAGCAAAAACTGCATCTCGATAAAATCTTATTCATTCCCGCTAAAAAACCTCCCCATAAACCTGACATTTATATTACAGAATCTCATCATCGATTGAGAATGGTTGAAATGGCGATAAATGGAAATTCTGGATTCGATGTGAGTGATATTGAAATCAATCGGCAAGGATTATCGTACACAATTGAAACTTTGGAAACACTCAAATCTCAAGGTAACCTAACTCTGATCATGGGACATGATTCCTTTCAAGCAATTGAAACATGGCATCGATATTTAGATATTATCCGCACAACTCCTATTGTCGCTGTCATCAGACCTGGCGAAACGATGTTGTCGTTTTCAAATTTTTCCAATCCGTTGCGAACTCTTCTTCATGAACACATCATTCACACTGATGTAGATTCGAGTGATAGAACTCTCATTGATAATACTTTTTGGAGATTGTGTATTTTGAAAGTGCCG
>JAFGJC010000172.1 GCA_016929305.1 candidate division CSSED10-310 bacterium
CGAGGATCCGAGGAGTTGGGCGCGGTGCTCATGCGCGCTTTTTTGGGAGTTCTGGGGGATATTGACACGAAACCCCGAATGATTATTTTCTTCAACACTGCTGTAAAACTCACGGTTCAAAGCTCCCGTGTACTGGATTTGCTTGAGAAACTGGTGGAAAGCGGTGTGACGATGCTTGTCTGCGGGACCTGCCTGGATTATTTTTCACTCAAGGATCAGGTCAGGGTGGGTATCGTGTCCAACATGTATGATATTGCAGATACGATGCTGACCGCAGATCGGCTGGTATTCATCTAGTGACGGTGTTCGGGAGGCGTTGATGTGATGAATCAGGATATGCAGAAAAATCCTTTAAAGGATCAAATCCGGTTAACGGCAATGACCTGTGCTGCGGGGTGAGCGGCCAAGCGGGGTCCGGAGGCTCTCGCGCGGGTCATGCAACCACTGAAAAATCTGTTTCCGGCTGGCAGATACCCGGACATTATTTCCGGTCTCGCCGAATCGGACGATGCCGCCGTTTGGCTGTTGAATCGCGAGACCGCGTTGATTATGACAACGGATTTCATCACGCCGGTCGTGGATAATCCCAGAGATTTCGGAGCTATTGCTGCAAGCAATGCGCTGAGCGATATCTATGCGATGGGTGGCAAGGTGATTCTTGCCCTCAACATCGCCTGCTTTCCCAAAGACATGGATGAATCCATACTTATGGATATTCTGCTGGGAGGAGCGGAGAAGGTTTTGGAGGCGGGTGCCGTTATTGCCGGGGGGCACACCGTCGATGACGATGAACCCAAATACGGTTTGGCAGTTCTTGGAGCCGGTCATCCGGAAAAAATCATCAATAAATCCGGAGCCAGACCCGGAGATGTCGTCGTGGTAACGAAACCGCTGGGTGCCGGTTTGATCGCAACGGCGATGAAGGGCGATGCCGCTCGTAAAGAACATGTGTCACCCGCTGTTGAATCCATGAAACAACTGAACCGGTTCGCTGTAGAAAATCTGGAAAATTTGAGCTGTCATGCAGCTACGGATATCACCGGTTTCGGATTTATCGGACATCTTAACGAGATCGCAGATCACAGCTCCGTTGCTATTGATATTAACTGCAAAAAAATCCCTATGCTTCCCGGAGCTGAACTGTATGCTGACATGTGGTTATTTCCCGCAGGAATGAATCGCAATCAATCGGCATACCAGGCGCATGTCGCTTTTGGAAAGGGAATTGATGACGCGCTGCAAGCCCTGCTGTTTACGCCGGAAACATCGGGGGGATTGCTGCTGTTCATGACTCCTGAAGATTCCGATATTTACATCCGCAGAATGGCGCAGCACAATCGTCTCGTCTGGAAGATAGGACACGTTGCTGAAGGTTCAGGAATACTGATACACTGAGTTTTACAATACATAAATCACGAACGAAAATAATCCAGAACAGCTTGCAGTAAGACAACAATCTCTTTAGACATGAGTTTCAATGCCATGAGGATGATGGCGACAGTCAGCACGCGCTTGATCCATTTTTCCCCGCCTGCGACGGCTGCTTTGCTGCCCAGCCAGCCGCCGAGGGCGTTTCCCGCTGACAGAATAAGTGCCAGCGTCCATTGTATCTGGCCGCTGATGGCGAAAATTACTACAGAAATCCAGGTAAACACACCGATAGCGAACACTTTGTGAGCGTTCACGCGCACAAGATTCAATGTTGTTGTCCAGACCATTGCGCCGATGAACAAAAATCCAACACCCGCCTGAATGAATCCGGAATAGAAGCCGATGCCTGCCATAAAAATCATGGACATGATACGCTGCCGCATATCAAGAAACTCTTCCGTATCCGACCGGCTTTGCGGTTTGCGCCGCAAAAGGATCACCGGCAGCATAATAATCATGACAATGGACAGAATTAACCGGAAAATATCACCGCTGATCTTTACCGCGACAATCGTTCCGGCAATAACACCGGGAAGCGCCGGGAGAATGAGAAGCAGGCTGAATTTGATATTGCCGAAACCTTTCCGCCGGAATCCCGTGACAGCGAAAATATTCTGAATTGCGATAGCCAGTCGATTGGTACCATTGGCTACGGCAGGATCCAGCCCCAGAAAAATCAATACCGGCATGGAGACCAGTGATCCGCCGCCCGCGAGAACATTCGTTACACCAACAGCTACCCCGATGCTGAACAACAGCGGGAAAACCCACCAATCCATCACAACCCTTCTCCGATCTCTCCGGCTAGTGTCTTCATGAAAGCCCCTTCAGCAGCAAATTACTGTACCTAATTTCATTGGGAAGCGCCAGCCATAATGCAGCGTGGAAAATCAACGATATCTCGATATTCCGTTGTTTTGTTTGTGTCCTGTTTTTGGTATGTTTTAACATTAATGCTTATTACCGGTTTTTTATCGAGCATAGCCCAAAGGATTATAAGGATAAAGTAGTTATGGCACTGATAGCTCAAAATTTTGAACAGACGCGAGTAAATTTGAAGGCATTGCTTTCCGAAATTAAACGGTCAAATAAATTATTGATTCTGACGCACGATAATCCCGATCCGGATTCGATAGCAAGCGCGGTTACTTTGAAGTATATAGCGCGGCATCTATGCGGCAATCCCGCTCAGATTGCATTTGGAGGGTTGGTGGGAAGAGCGGAAAACCGGGAGATGATCCGCTTGCTCCATCTTCGCTTGCGACACATGAACAGTATAAACTGGACAGATTATGACAGTCTGGCTCTTGTCGATCATCAGCCCCGACGTGGATGGATCCGCTGGCCCAAAACCATCCAACCGAATATCATTATCGATCACCACCCTCGAAGACGCTTGTCCAACAAAGTTGCATTCACCGATGTGCGGAAAAGATTCGGATCAAGCTCAACAGTGCTGTATCAATATCTGAAAGCGGCACAAATACCTATTCCGAAGTTCGTTGCAACGGCACTTGCCTATGGAATCCGATCCGATACGCTTGAATTTTCCAGAGGGACTTATTCGGATGATTTGATTGCTTATCATGAGCTTTTTCCGCGGTGTGATCACAAAAAAATCGGCCAGATTTTGTATCCCGTTCGAACCATCGATTATGTTCAGGAATTTTGGCTGAGTATGCACAATGTTGTCCGCTGTGCGGATGTTGTCGGTGTATATGCCGGGAAAGTAAGCGTTCCTGATATTACTGCGGAAATTGCGGATTGGATGGTACATATTCAAGGTGTAAAATGGTCGATTGCAACCGCGTATACAGATGAGATCCTGTTCATTTCTGTACGGTCACGATCGGAACGTAAAGATGCAGGGCGTATCATACGCAAAGTCGTTGGTCGAAGCGGTTCTGCGGGCGGTCATGGTTTCATGGCCGGCGGTCAGATACGTTTTGACGGAAATCCGGAAAAAGCAGTGAATCTATCCCAGGATATCCTGAAGAAATTCTTCAAGATTCTGAAAGGTGAGGATACCAGTATCGAGAAATTTCAAAAAATGATACCTCATCCGGGCAATGCAGATATGCTTCAATGGCAAAGTATTTGCGCAAGAAAAGACTAGTTCTGAAGTTCTGGCGGACTCCATCGGGTAGCTGCTTTTAAAATATTCTGAATGACGTTGGGGTTTGCCGACAACATATTCCGAAGTAAATTTTCCATTTCATGGCGCAACTGTCCTATGTTATCCCGGCATGCTTTTGGCGGGGGCGGCATTGCAATGGCTTTCACCGCTCGATAAACCTCCGCTTCCGTAATCATGGATAACGGTCTGATTACCGTTAACTCTCCTTGGAAGAACGGCAACTTCGCTGGCATCGTTTCCAGAGCACCATGATAGGTAAGATTCATTAATGCTGTTACCGCCAGATCAAAAGCGGTGTGCCCGAGAGCTATGATTTTGTGATTGATGCTGTGTGCATATTTAAACAGCGCTTCTCTGCGTCGCCAGGCACATCTGAAGCAAGGGGATATGGAAGATTTTTTTTCTGAGCTGGTTTCCCGGTTCGAAAGCGGGACGAGATGCAACGGAACCTCTAATGTGGCACACCAGTTTTTGAATAATGACAGAGATTCAGCTTCGTAACAGGGAGAATAGATATCGATGACACGCACAGCCGCCAGTGAAATCGGTGTTCTTAAAAACATTCTCAGTCGTGCCATCAGATAGAGGAGAAGTGAGCTGTCTTTTCCTCCGGATACACCCACAGCGATCGATCGGTTATCACGGATCATCTGCTGCCGGTGCAATGTCCTTAAAACGCGTGCTTCAAGCCGTGTCATCGGCGCTGAACTCATGACAACGTTTTACGTCACACGGGTGAGAGTGTCAACGATTGTTTACTGATAAATACAATGGTCTCTATCTCCACAAAATCCTTAAGAAATAATAAATTAGCCGAGTGGTACCTATTTTTCACCGGAAACGGAAGTTTACAAAAACACGTTGATGACACTGTAGAGTTGATCCGGTTTGCTCGGTATTCATCTAAAAAATTGTCAAGAAATACAAAAACTTACATACGGTCTGGAAACCCTTGGCACATCAATTGCCATAGAAAAAGGCATCAATGAAAGGAGGCATCGATGAAATACTACACCTCAATAGGGCTTATCACAACGGTTGTCTGCATCGCTCTGGCATGTGTCATGGTATACAGCAGCGGGGAAAAGATAGATCTGAATCATGCGTCAAAAGAAGAATTACAAACTATACCGGGAATCGGTCCGGCATATGCATCCAGAATCATCATTGAACGAAACCGCAGGGGTGGTTTCAGATCCTTGGATGATCTTCTTAAAATTCGTGGGATCGGAAGAACTTTCGTTCGGAAACTTCGTCCGTACGTCACTGTATCACCCATGGATCATCAACAATGTAACCATAGGATTGAATCACTCTAAAAACCCTAATTTAAAGAAAGGAGAAAGGGTTATGATCAATGCAGTAACTTTAATCGGAAGATTGGGAAGGGATCCTGAGTTAAAAACCTCCGAAAGTGGAACGAGTATCGTCAATTTTCCTCTGGCTTTCCACGAATACCGGCAGAACAACGGCGAGCGAAAAACGGTTACCCACTGGTTTAACTGCTGTGCATTCGGCTCACTTGCCGAAATTTGTTCCGAATTCATTCACAAGGGCTCGCGGATCGGGATTCACGGCCAGCTTCGGCAATCCAACTGGGAAACCAAAGAGGGTGACAAACGCAGCTCCGTTGAGATCCTTGTCAGGGATATCGAATTCTTGTCAACGAATGGAACGAGTACTGAAGTTAAAGAAGACTGATTAATCGGTTTGTCTTGGGATTTCCGGCACCTATGACGTGCAATGAGAATCGAAACACGTCAGACGGTGCCGGGATCTTGTTTTATTCAGTTCAACGATCTTACTTATTTGTCTTCTGCTTCGTCATGTGCCGTTTTCCAAACAAGCAGGTTTGCATTATCGGAATAAAATGCGTTCCAGGTTTTTACCCATGTTTTGAAAAGTGTTTTTGACACGACAGGAGAGGTTATTTTGAAGGATTTATTTATGGTAACTCTGTTATCCCGGTTGTCTGTGGTCAAAACCATGCTGAAACCGTCATAATCAAATGATTCCGAGGTCAGATTCTTGGATAGTTGCCATGCGTCTGGATACGTCAATGTTATATCCAGAACCTCTTCAGCGACAAACGGCAGATAAATATCGTGATAGCGTTGAGATCTGATTTGAAGCGTTTCGATGATATTCGAAAGCCCAAACGGGCAGGTTGGGACCTGAAAGGTCCGGTAACTATCATTGACCGATTCCATTGTAACAGTCCCGTTGAAATTACACTGAAACCATGTTTTACCATCCGGCAGATCAGATATTTCCAGGATGTTACTGGAAATAATTTCGGGATTGTCGACGATTTGAGCAATCGTTTTTTTCAACCATTCATTTGTATTCGACCGAAGCTGCCGGTAGGGATTCAGATAACCCGTACAGCTAATCATCAGTTTCCCATCTACTTTGTCATCCGGCAGAAAAACCAAATCCAGATCCATACGACAGATATTGCCCGATAATTGTTGATCCGCCGGGTTTATCCATTCGTAAGAATCCCGATGCAAGACCAGAATACGCTGGGCGGGAATATCCTTCTGGTCAAGACTCCATCTGGAGAATGTAATAATGGAGTTTATCCCATCTATACTTGCAATACCGTAAATGTTTCGAAAAGCCTGTAGACATGGAACACGTTCGGAGATTCTATCGGATCTGCCGGCAAAACAGAGTGAAAATGTTCCACCGGCTTTTTCAATGAAGGCGGCCATTAATTTTAGTTTCTCCAATTCATTGCCATAACCGGTTTCCATTATTCTTTCAATATCACGTGTCTTAAAGAAAACTCGGCGGGGACTGACGTTTGTTGTGACGACGACATCATCGATATACGCTTTCAACGCGCTGATTTTTGATTCGGGATCCTGAGCATCTTTCAGAATTTTATTAATGTGATCCGAAAGAATGTTTTGAGATTGTTCCGTAACAAAAAACTCCTGTTGAAAATCTGAAAGCCGAGTTTTCCAATCACTATCCGAGTATCCACTGACTAATAAGACGGGGTTCATTTCATAATAGGGACCAGATAATGGTTCGGGCATCATCGGTGTTATGTTTTGAAATTTCCATGTATAACGATTATGCATTGTGGTTTTTTCAACAACAGGTTCGCATTCTTCACCCATCAGTTCAAATGTCAGGGGATGTTGTGAGGGTACTGTAACAGTGACAATCTTGGATTCAGCAGGATAAAAGTCAACCAGAGGGTAAACAAATTCAAAATGATTGGATGCTTTTTGGGAAGTGATACGTTCAACACAGGAACTTAGAAGCGACCCTTTTTCAACACCGGTATGCGAGACGGTGAGTGTTTTTATATTTCTGTAATCAGGACTGGTATGCACATCATAATCAAGTGTCAGATTAACGGCCGTCTCCGGCGCATCGATGATGTCACCCTCAGGTGTGGTCGTTCTATTTTTAATTACATTGTAGGTCTGATAATCCTCATTGATGATAAACCGGTTATCCGCATACTCGTCAATACCTTCTTCATTATAAACGTGAACCTCATAAGTGAACAATTCGGAGGTGTCACCGTCGTCAGTTAATGTGACATCATATTGATGCAAATTGATGACAGCACCAAAATCAGGCAGCATTTTGCCTCCGTTTGTTCGATTGGATGGTTTATGGGGCAACGGCGGATTTTTCAAACGGTTCTTGTTTCTTTTCAAAACAAGTTCCATCTCTCGCAGTTCATTAATCTTGTCCACAACTTTTGCCATCTCAGAATAAGCGGATACCTCTACAATTCTGTGCTTAATCTTTATCGTTTCATTAAGTACAAGAACGTCAGGTTTTTCGCGGATTATTTCGAAATCAAGATCTATTCCTTCGCTGGACATATGGACGGTTTCCGGCAAGGTCTCAAGTTCATACCCTGAGGGTATCCGCAATGTTTCATGGAATTCAACCAGACGCGTGCAGCGAAACTCGATATCATGTTTTCTGTCTTTGCTATCGGTAGGCAGATATAGATAATCACTTTCATAACGGTCATTCATGGGATGCTGAGCCAGTATAGGTTGAACGATCAATAGGTCATCAATGAGCGTGCCGGCATGTGGATATTGAAATCGCAAATCAAGTTCCATGGGCTGGTAAAAATCCATAGGATTCGTGTAATTGAAGGAAAGTAATTCCGCCTGGTCGGAAATATCATCTAAGAGATCCAGAAAGAGATTGGGAATGAGGTCTTTTCTGATGACAGACAGATAATTACGGAAATGCCCATCCGGATTGCCATCAGTTTTTATATGCATCTGACAGACAAGATTACCTTGACTGTCAAGAACGGATTCAGCATCGATAATGAATGGATTTTCCTCGGGAGGAGAATAGGGAATATTCATCAGATCTGTCCCTTCAGGAGATGCAATAAGGATAGGCTGTTCCTGTTCAAGTGTATTGAAAAGCGGTCGATTTTGAGGTGCCCAAGTCGGATCAAGAAAAACCCACTGATTATCGGATTTTCTCACGGCAACAACGCCATGGTTGAACTGGTCGTCTGCTGGCAGGTCCAATGTTTGTTCCATGGCAAGTGTCATGACGAAATATGATTCAAATCCAGCAGCCCGTAACATACTGACTAAAATAGCGGCTTTGTCTTTGCAAACGCCTGCCCTGTCTTCAAAAATCTCATCGGTGGGATGCACTTTGTGACCTTCACCCTCTCCCATATCCAATCCCAAATACCTGATTTCCTCAGCAACCCAATGCAATAAACGGAACATTTTATCGTCATCGTCTTTGGCATTCGCAATAATTTCATCAACTTTAGTCTGCATCTCAGGACTTATAATGAATTGCGTTTCATTGTGTTCGTATGCCCAACGGCTTTTCATTTCCCATGATGGATGACTGGCTAAGGCTAATTTCAAGGCAGCCTGAGAAAACTCAACAGCAAAGAGTTCCTTTTGAAATGCATCACGGTTTTCAACGGAAAAATCATAGTAAAAATAGTCATCATCAAATCGAAAACTGACATCCATCGTTCCGTTTGCCATGGCGAACTGAAGGGGTTTGGTTTTGGGACCTTTAATGGAATAATGTTTGCTGATTATCGGTATTTCGTCATCAAAGAAAACCGTATCCATGAAATGACCCGGTTGCGGAGGTATATAATCCCGGTTCCATGGTTCATCATCTGAGTAATCGTTACCCAGATAAGCAAGGTTTAAACCCCTTCGTTCGATAACGTAGAAAAGCGCATCTCCCTCTTTGAGATAGGGAACCGGGCAAACAACAGTATCGAAATTCCAGAAAATCGAATCAGCAGGAGCTTTTTCAGTGAAAACCGTGTCCAGAGGCATCTTCTCAACCTCGTGAGATTCAGCTCGAAAAATTTTAACATCCTTGAATCGAATATGCGCAGTTCTGGGATTAAATTCGTACGTAAGTGCTCGATACTTTGAACCTGCATTTTCCTTACGTATCAGGACGCAGACAGCTTCTTCGGTCACTGCTGCGCCATTATCCTTGAAAACAGTATCAATCGTATCAAAAAGCATAATTGCGGGTGCTTCCTTGAACGAATCCTTATGGGCTTCAATTTCCTTCCAGATTCCTTCATCATCCATCAGCGCATTTGCAGTGAATGGCAAAAATATTAACGAAAGCAGTATTAACAGTCTTTTCATATCGACTCCTTCAAAGGCAGGGAAAAAAATTGGAACACCCCAGTGTTACCGAGATTCCCGGTCATAATAATTTTATTTTATGAAAAATCAAATCGTTCATTGTGCTTTTCGTTTTATTTTTGGCAAATTTGTGGTTTGATGAGATGCATCCGGGCTTTATTTTATATTCGGTGCCAACAGGGGAAAGGTGAAAGGTCTTATGCATCCGGAGGAATCCATTGACATTCGTAAAATCGGTCTGATTATCGGTCTGATTATTTTTGCGATGGGTTTGGTTGTGCGACCCTTATGGGAAGATGAAGTGGAGCATCTTCATTGTGCATATATGATGTCACAGGGTTCAGTGCCATATGTGGATTTTTTTCAAAATCATCCACCGACACTTCATATCATACTGGCTCCATTTGTACGGTGTGCGCCGCGCGGCTTAGCACTGATATTTGGTTCCAGAATTGTTGTCACAGCACTCCTTGTCGTCAGCTTATTGACACTTCGCTCATTGAGTCTCCGTCGGAATCGATCCTGGATGTATATTGCTCTTATTTCCGCACCAGTCTACTGGCTTAACTATCACCTTCGTCCGGATATCTTCATGATCCTTTTCCTGTCTTTTCACCTGTTATTTATCTTTAAATGGATGGACAACTTGTATCCAACTCGGTCAGCATTTCTATCCGGATTTTTTCTTGGTGGAGCGGTTACCTTTTTGCCAAAAGCTGGTTTAATCGCTGTCGGATATCTACTGTTCCTGTTGATTATCGCCAGACACGAAAACCGCCGAAGACCTATTATAGCCACCCTTCTGGGGCTCGGTATACTACCGTGTATCTTGTATGCCTATCTTTGGTTTTCCAGATCCGTCAACGAATATTTGCACTCTGTTTTTCTGTTGAATATCGGTTCGGTGACATCGGAATACTGGACATATAAAATCCATACATTAGTCGTGAATGGTGCCATACTTTTAATGTGGGCAGCCTCGCTTTACTATCAGCGAAATACAATACTATCCAAGCAAGAGGCAATGAAAAAAAATCTGCTGATACTCTACAGTGTGATGGCATTAGTGGGATTTTTTACTGCACCGTTTGGCTGGCAGTATAACCTTGCAATATGGAATATAATGATTGCGCTGTATTTTGGTTTAACTGCCGGGTGTTTCCCTGCAATGAAAATGAGTAAATTCCCCGCTCTTATCAGCCTCACTGTTTTTATGGGAATGTTACTGCCCCCGATGTATTATGTTTTAAACGATCTGTTTCAGGTAAATAACAGTATCTGGCGTTATCAGCAATTTTGCTTTATATCTGAAAATTCCGATGAAGACCGGTCTGTGTTCGCTGTGGCACCGTTTCATCCAATAAAAGCCATGGATGCCTGTGGGATCTATCATCCATGGCAATTTCACTTCGCAAAGCAGGATAAGACTTTCCGAGAGAAATGGTTTAACGCTTGGTCAACAAAATTATCTGATTCCCCCCCTGTTTTTATTGATGCCGGGTATCTTACAACTGCAATCGCCATATCAACTGATCCCGGTCAAGAACATCAGCAAGTTCAGCAATTCCTGAATATGATTCCCTACATGGAGAAACAATATAAACAACGAACATATTTTATTCTGATCAATGATTGAAAAAGACTAAAACAGAAGATCATAAAGATGAATTTTTTTGAGTAAAAAAATCATCAGTAAGGAAACAAAAGTTGTTAACAGAACGGGTAGAATAAAATAATAGGGGTCTGTTAATCCAAGGTTCAGGTAGAAAATTCGAGACAACGAAAAAAGGATAATCGGCTCATGTAGAATATACAAAGGCCAAGCCAACTGGCCCAGCTTGACCAAAGGCCGAAATGAAACCACATTTTTCATAGCGGCAAACAGCATTATCATTGCCAGAGGAAGGCTGATTTTCAAAGCCGCATCGGCGTTGGCGGCAGTTATGGAGTTATATTTTAAAATGGCAAATGATATTGTGATCAACCATAGAAAGATAATTAAAAGAATATGTCGTTTCTGCAAATTAAAAAAATTTTTCCAATGATACAATCCAACTCCGATATGAAATACCAGTAGGAATTCACAATAATTCCAAGGTCTGTGCCATTCATTGAGTGATGATAAAAGGTATAGTATTGAAAAAAATATGGTATGTAACCAATAACGTTTCATGTGGAGCTGGGTACTGAAATTTTGGGTGAAAACAAACCGGTAAATGATAGAGACGGTTTTTACAGCCACCGGATATATCATATTAATGATGAGTAGCATGCTGAGGAACCATAAGGGATAAGCTGGAGTATCTATGCCCGAAAGCATCACGATCCAGTTTTTAAGTGATGGAAATGGGAAATTTATATATTCCGGATTACTATTCAGTATTCCTGGCAGAATGAGTGCTTTCAGGTAATAGTACAGTACTGTCCAGACCAGAAGCGGTATGCCAAGCCTGTATAATCTTTGAGCGACGTATTCGCGGTATATTCTGTTCGGATGTCGGGAGCATGAAATTTCATATTTGAAACCTGAAAGAAGTACGAAAATAGGAACGGAATGGCGTAAAATAAGATCAGATATTTTTGCCCAGGCGGGCAGGTGAGTAAAGTTGTTAGGATTGACGTCCTGGAAGATAATAACGAAATAACTTGCCAGGCTGTGAAGAAAAACAACTCGCAGAATTGCAAAACCGGACAAAGCATCCAGGAACGGAAAATACAGTTTCTGGGGGGGTTTCTCATGTGACATATTAAATGATCTGATGCTTTATAACCTTATTTTCATGTAAATCCTGGAAAACAACAAAATGAAAGGGGGAGGATTTTTTAAGAGATGTATTGAAATGCTTCATAGCGTTGTCCAGGCATTTTGAGCACCGATGATAAGAGGCGATGGATACTCGAGTTCGGATGGTTTCTCCCGTTCCGAAGTGTGATTCCGAATCGATCAGCAGGGTACCGTTACAGGAATCGCACCGATAGAAACGTTCATGTTCAAAATCGACAATTCCGTCGGTATCATAATAAATCCGCAGGTTGCGGCTGCAGGTTTTTCCGGTATCGCGAAACGCTTCCTTATAAAACACTTCGCGTTGTTGATAAGCAGACAATGCCTGTTCAGCGATGTGTTTTGCAGCTTCGATCGATTCCTCAGGTTCTTCAATACATACATTTTCAAATCCTGGTTCGTGGATATCAGCAGTATTGATACCGGCAAGTGTTGAAAGGATTGCCAGGTGGAGATAGGGAAGAGCGGTTTCTGCGGAATAGCCACCTTCAAGAACAATGAGATCTGGATTGATTAGTCTGGTTATTTCGACATAGCCTTGGGCGGTTATTCTAAGACTGCCCAAGGGATCGCTGAAATGGCAATCCTGTCCGGCGGAGTTTAGGATCATTTCAGGCTTGAAATCATCAAGTATCGGAAGAATGGTATTTTCTATGACATGTTTCATTGCCTTGTCACCGCACCCAGGAAGGAGGGGAATATTAATATTTGCTCCAAATGCACAAGGCCCGCCAAACTCTGCCAAAAATCCCGTTCCCGGATATTGGGTTCTTCCATCTTGATGCGTGGATATGAATAATGTGTCGGGATCATGCCAGAAGATATTTTGTGTGCCATCACCATGGTGCACATCGGTGTCTATAACGGCAATTTTTCTGATATGGTAATGTGTTCGAAGATAGTGAACGAGTATAGCCATGTTGTTGACATTGCAGAAACCCCGATTTCCATAAGTCAGACGGAAAGCGTGATGGCCGGGCGGACGGATGACTGCAAATCCATTTCGAATTTTGTTTTGCATACGGGCATCTGCCAATGTCTTGATGCCACCGATGGCATATCTGTGTGCTGATGTTATCAACCGGTCAAGAACAGGAAGACAAATATGAGGTCCTGAGATCATTTCATCTGCAGCATATTCCGGCAGTATATTCTCAATTTCAGAAATATCGAACACACCTTCCTCTTCCAGAAGATCCCGAGTATAAAGCAAACGCTCCTCCCGTTCTGGATGATCGATTCCCAGTGACCAGTCAAAAGCGGGAAAAAACACAAAACCTGTTGGAAGTTTATCCATGTTTACTCACTAAACCGCATGGTCGTATTGGATACCGCTTTTTCGTACCAGTCTGATTTCAATAATACGTTGCGAATCAAGACCGTACCGTATCCGGTTAAACTGTTCCCCATACACTTCTTCAAGATCAAGATGCTCTGGATCGATGCCATAGTTTTTTCCACGTTGAGAGCCTATATCAAACGCCAATTCACGTGCTTGGGGTAATTTGAATGATCTGGGATCCTTTATTGGTCTGCGCAGGTTATCTTCCAATATAACAACCTCTTTCTTTAGAGTGTCGGCGCGAAGGGTAACACTGAATGTATGTCGTGCAAGCGCAGCACCGATCGCATTTGCCATATCCCCATCGGCCGGTACGGTAACTGATCCGTTGCAAAGTGGTTTCAGCAAGTTTGCCAGCAACTGGCCTCCCGCACCTAAGACAATCAAATCCTGCGGGATTTGTTTTGTTTTTTGATGTAGTTCCCAGATTCTGTAAGCAGGTTCCTGAAGCCAAAGGGATTGAATGCAATGGAGACTATCTGTGATCTGACGTTGAAAATAGGAGACAGCCATTCTGGCAATTTCATATTCTGAAAGCGTTAGCTTTTCTGCCAAATTTTTGAATGAGTTAACGGCGTTTTCATGACTGCCTTTGTTATGCAATTCAAGAACTCGCGCGGCAGCTGTTAAT
Organism: candidate division CSSED10-310 bacterium; assembly: GCA_016929305.1. Taxonomy (GTDB): domain Bacteria; phylum CSSED10-310; class CSSED10-310; order CSSED10-310; family JAFGJC01; genus JAFGJC01. Next base: position 13,975 of record JAFGJC010000172.1, read on the forward strand.
GTAGGTGTTGAATATTCCAGCAGGTTGGGATCTGTGATTTTATTGGCACTAAGTATTGGCACACCGTTTTTTAAGACAACCGGGCTGTTACCTCCAATTCCGAGTGATACCATCGCAAAAGCTCTTAACGGTAAAGGCATGTTTAGAAGTCTCACACCTCTTGTGGAAATGAGTGGTTCGGAGTTTAACATTAGTCCGATATCGCAAGTACTGCCGCCAATATCGACAAACGCCGCACTAACTCCAATTTCCGTGAGTGCGACGCACCCCATAGCACTAGCTGCCGGCCCCGATAATATTGTTTCTAAAGGGTGTTGATACACTTCTTCCAAAGGCATCAATCCACCATCCGCTTTTAACAGTGATAAGGGACATCGTATTCCTCGAGAAACGATAGCGGTTTTCAGATGGCAAAAGAAACGTTTAACAAAATTCCGAGCTGCCAGTGTACAACACGCTGCGGCAATACGTTTTGGGAAATTCAATCCTCCCCAGACATTGTTGCCGCATATTAACTGAATACCTGGAAATTCATTCCGGACTATTTCAGCGGTTTTTGTTTCCAGAGTTGAATTTCTTCCTGAAAATTTGGAAACGACAGCAATGCCCTGGATATTATTTTTAAGGAGTTCTTTAATTTTAAATCTAATGATTTTAGGGTTTATGGATCCGTGACAGTTGCCGGTCACATCGGCATATGCATCGATGGATATCCATGGAAATGCCAATGGTAATGAATGCAAATCCCTTCCCGGACCAGACAGTAAAGCAGCACCAATTGGGTCAAACAGTTGATTGGCAAACAGGTTGGTGATGAGTGTTGTTGAAATGCACAGATGATCAGCTTTCGTCACTTTTCGACTTGGAAACGCATCGAGAACGGATAAAACAGAGTCTGAAAGATCGCCGGAAGCAGGTTTTTTAATGCCATCCGTTATTTGATCTTTATCGATGATGATCCCGTCGGCAAACGTGCCGCCGACATCAATACCTATCCGCAACGTATATACCGCTCCTTAATCAGTGTTACTTTTAGCGAAGAATACCTGAAAACTGCCAGTCAATGCCAAATCAACTCTCAGATAAGAAAATACTAGAGAAAACCCTTCTGATATTCAAGATGGAACATCGGAGGAGTATCAATCATCGCCTCCAAGAAGACCAAGCCGGATCAGCCAATACAATAGTTGTAATACAGCGGTCACGGCAGCGGCAACATAAGTCATTGCAGCAGCGTTTAAAACGTTCGAAACGCCTTTCTGTTCTTCGGCTGATACAATGCCATATTGAGTTAACATAGCTTTTGCTCGTGTCGAGGCATTGAACTCAACGGGCAGAGTAACCAATGTGAAAGCCACGGCAGCGCCAAATAGTGAGACGCCAATCATGATTAACGTGGACCCAGCGCTGGATCCCATGGAAGCCATAAAGATTCCAATGAACATGATGATCCAGGCAAAATTGGAGCCGAATGACGCCACCGGAACCATAAAAGATCTGAGTTGCAAGGGCGCATACTGTGTTTTGTGCTGAAGTGCATGTCCTGCTTCATGAGCTGCAATACCCAGAGCGGCAATGGATGAAGACTGGTAAACCTGTGGTGATAACCTGAGTGTTCTGGATCTTGGGTCATAATGATCCGACAGATGTCCGGGCACCTGTTCTACAGCAACATCATTCAACCCATTCCTGTCTAAAATCAATCGTGCAATACTTGCACCTGAATAACCTGAAAAAGATCTTATTTTGGAATATTTGTTATAAGCAGCTTTGACTTTGAACGATGCCCAGCCGGCGATGAGAAGACCCGGAATCAGCATTATCAAATAGAGTGGATCGAACATGGGAAACATTTCATTCCTCCTTATTATCCGGCGCTTTGGCCTTATCATTATCGACAGAAGCTGAAACAATCACCTTTGCATGACGCAGAACATCTCCACGAAATTTATAACCTGCAACAAGCTCCTGCATCACATGATCCTCGGGCAGTTTGTCAGAAGGCATCACCACCGTAGCTTCCGCGACTTCCGGATCGTAGGGTTTTTCCAGCACGTCAATTTTTTCCAATCCCATTTTAAACAACGTATCCATCAAACCGTTGTACAAAAGACGCATACCGTCTTTAAATGTTACATCGGTATTGCCGGATTCTGTTTTAAAGGCTGCATCAAAGGCATCGAGTGTCGGCAGAATTGCCTCAATAACACTTGCTTGGAAAACAGTAGCAAGCCGCTGTCTTTCTTTTTCATTTCGTTTCCTATAATTGTCAAACTCCGCTTTAAGACGCTGTAAGGCATCGAGATACTCCCTTGCCTTCGATTCAGCCGCTTCCAAAAGATCCTTTGAATCGGATGTTGATGTGTCTTGGACACGTGTATTGTTTGGCGTGGATTCGTGATTTATTTCATCCGATCCAGATGTGTTAGTTTCAGTATCATGTTTCTTCATCGTGACAAACATCCTCCACCATCAAGGAAATAACGTTTGAGTAAGCGAATAAGTTCCTGAAATTTGATCTTTCAGGAAAAAATATATTGCGACACTTAATATAATAGTTGAGTATATCCTTGTCAAATAATTTCAAAATAATACAAAACTCCCGTTAGCTTCCGTCGTGCTGGTCTGGGAAGCCGGCCATCGATACACTCGCCAGTACCACTTGCCTTTCGCGAGTCGGTTCAACAGAGATTCAGGCAAGAAAAACTCAGGTTTCGTACAGGTGCCGGCAAATTTGTCGAAAAAAAGAGGCGTGTTAGAAAGTTCGAACAGGTAGCGTATTTCAGGGGAACCGTCCCATACAATTTTATGGTCACCTGCTGATTTCAGTATTTCAGGAGGATATGGGCTGTGACTGACGTGTGATTTAAAAAATACTTTTTCGAAGATTTTTGCTGATTTCAGAAGAACAACGCTCCATATTCCGCTGTGTTTTCTGAGAAATTTGACGGGCGTGGCATCCCAATTGTAAATTTCCTGTTTTGGTGCTTCAGGATGCTGTTTGGATTGACCGAAGTAGTGCACAATGAACGTTTTTGGCAAGATTTTTATTTTTTTCGATTGTTTTTTGAATACGGCAGCCAGATCAGAATCTTCATAACCCATAAAGAATCTTTCATCCAATCCGCCAATATCTAAAAGACTTTTTCGGTCAGTAAAGAAAGCTGCTCCACCGATTCCTTCCACTTCACATGCATTTTCGGCTTCCCAGAGTTTAAAATCGATTTCCCAGCATTTCCGCAACTCCTTTTCAATCCAGGGGAAGGGAATACTGGTGAATACGGCCAGCATCCTTCGAAGTGATGGGATTTTAAGGGAGCAGACTTCGAGTGTTTTGTGTCTATCAAGAAAGGTTCGCGGTCCAACTGCACCTGTATCGCTATTAACCTTTAGAAAATCATAAAGCGTGCCAAGTGTGTTTGGCTGAATCTCTGTATCTGGATTCAGGAGAAACACATAATCACCATTTGCGAGCTGCAAACCCTGATTATTTGCCATGGAAAAACCATTATTTCGAGTGTTTCGAATAAGGTTTACGAATGGAAACCGGGTTTCAATCATTTCACAACTACCGTCTGTCGATGCGTTATCGACGATGATTATTTGAACGTTCAGCTGATGGGTACTTTTTAATATTGAGTCAATACAACTGCTTAAAAGTTCCACAGTATTGAAATTTACGATTATAACAGAGATGTCGACATTCATAATGAATATGCTAAACTGATTGGCACCAATTCGTCCAGGATAAAAAAGAGGTTAAGTGTAATTGAAGAATCAGGCACTAAACAGGGACTCAACGCCAAAGAGCATTGATGGATATGCGGTGGAAAGGGTGTTGGGTGAGGGTGCTTCCGGTACGGTATATCTTGTTAAACTGCCTGGAAGGCAGCGATTTGCAGCACTCAAGCTTTTAAAACACTATCTGGATGAAGCGGAGGTGTTACAGATCCGAAGAGAATTTACGGCTGTTGTGCGTTGTCAGCATCCGCACATCATTAGTGTATATGGGTTTGGTGAATTTCAGAACAGACCCTACTACTTAATGGAGTATCTTAAGGGAGATGATCTTGTCACGGAGATCAGGCGCGGTCAACGGCCAAATGCAGCGTTGAACAGAGAAAGGTTGACGAAGCTGACGACCGTTGTGATTCAGATACTGGACGCCCTGCAATATCTTCATTCACGGCGGATTGTACATCGTGATCTTAAACCTGCAAACCTGATCATGACTGATCGAGAACATGTTAAACTGCTTGATTTCGGACTTGCGATAAATCCTTTTGAAAAAGGTAAACCTTCGAATTCAATCGGAGGTACAGCAGGATATTTCGCGCCTGAACAAATACAATCGAAGCAGGCTGATCCGCGGAGTGATCTTTATGCTGTGGGAGTGTGTATTTATCAATGTTTATGTGGGATACATCCTTTCGGGCTGGACAATGATTGGCAGACGCTTCTGAATAAACAGTTGACGAACAAGTTTGCGCTGCCCAGCGTTCTTTATCCGGAATTGCCCAAGCAATGGGATGCTTTAATTTCCCGATTGCTTGATGCCAATCCCTATAACCGTTACCAGAGCGTACCGGAGGTTCTGC
>JAFGJC010000173.1 GCA_016929305.1 candidate division CSSED10-310 bacterium
AGCGTGAAGAACTTGCGATTGCGCAGCGCAGCTAATATCCAGGTGGATACATTGCCAACCGAACCTTCTACCCCTGGCTTGTCTTTGTTATCATCAATTGATGATAAAACTGATTATCTTCAAAACCGTATTATCTTCAAAAACAGGAATCTCCCTACTAACTCAATTAGATTTAACACAAAGATTGAAGATAATAATTGATTCATTTGCATGTTATCCTGCAGACAAATAAGTCTTTAAGGAGGATAACAAATGACGAAGTTAGAATCAGATATCGAATTAGTTCTTCAGCATCTACAATCAAAACTTGAATGTCAAACATGGGAATCCAGACGACGTTATTTCAAACAGATGTTAAAGCTTGCTGGCATGCTCAATATCACTGAACCATGCTCAGCACTTTTCGATGCATTTATTGCAGACGACAGGGGTTCAGAAGAACGTCGCTCTATGCACATCCGTTGTGTAAAATTACTGGATGCAGCAGCTCATACAAATGCCAAAGATGAACGCGGAGTATTATATAACGAGCAGCCATTACCGGATGAAACTGCTGTCGAAGAGTTTTTTCAACATCACGGTTTTCCATTAAAAAACCAAGTCGATATTGACTACCTTATTATCAAGGCTGGGATTGAAATGCGGCACCTATCTCTCAGCAGTTCTACCATGGGACAATATCAACAAGCATGGGTAGGCATTCGCCGGTATTGTATTTCGCATGGCATCACCGTTTACGACAATGAACTAATCCATAAATTTCTCCACGAAATAAACCTGCAGCGCAACAACGGAACCATGAATGAATGGAAATGGAAAATAAACCGAAAAGCTGCCTATGTGCTTATAGAAGTAGCCAGGACTGGTTTCTTTCATTGGGGTTTGATACAACAAGTAGTAACCTATGGAAATCCTCACCTTGAAGACATCCATATACAATTCAGAAACCTTCTTGTGCAAAGAAATCTAAGCGATTCTACCATTAATTTGAATGACTATGTATTCCGAAGAACTTTTGCTTTCTGTGGTATCAGTAGTCCTGAAGATCTTTTTCAGCTATCTCCAGATCAGGTTCAACTTTCAATAGGTAAATTTTCCAGCATCTGTTGCCAGCGGAGTATGGCAACCATCTTGCCGATCCTGCGCTCTATGATTGGGATTTTTTACGCCCAGGGATGGATTGAGAAAGACCTGTCCGGCATTGTAATGAGTGGATTTGTTCAGAGAGGTTCGGTTGCGGCATATATTTCTACAAAAGATGAAGAAGAACTCATTATGCAGCTAGACAAAGAACCCAAACGTTCCAAGGCCATCGTCCTTATCGCGCTGCGCCTCGGCCTGCGGGATTGCGACATATGCAACCTTACTCTTCGTGAAATTGACTGGACACATGACCGAATATGTCTGATGCAGAAAAAAACAGGAGAGCCTCTTGTACTTCCGCTGCTACCAGATGTTGGTAATGCCTTAATGGATTATATAACAACCGAGAGGCCACAACGTCAGGATAATTATCCATATGTTTTTTTACGCCAGAAAGCGCCACACATAAAAATGACATCTGTATATACTATGTGCGCTAAGCTACTGGCTAAGCTTAATATCAGACCCGTGAATGGAACGGGACATGGTATGCATCTGTTTCGCTATTCGATGGTTCATAAACTACTGGCTGCAAAAGTACCCCATCAGGTCATAACGGATACGCTGGGACATACATCAATAGAATCGGATAAGCCGTACCTGTCCATGGAAGATTCCATGTTGAAATTGTGTGCCTTGGATCTGTCAGTGATTGGCGGGATTTCCTGGAAGGTGAAAGCCCATGAGTAATTTTGAATATAAGAGCCAGCTTGGAAAACATATTGAGGAATTTATCAGTCAAAAGCGTGCATCGGGTTATCCATATCAGACTTCTGCACGAATACTGTTTCATCTCGACAAGTTCGCGCTTGAGGAATTCCCAGAAGAATCCATGCTTACACAGAAAATATGCAACGCATGGATTCATATAAAGCCAGGAGAGCATCCAAACGGGCTGTTAAGGCGAATTACTCCAATAAGACAACTGGGAAAATACATGAAGGGTCTTGGATATAATGCATATGTCATTCCCGGACATATCCCAGACAGGCAGATAAAGTACGAGGCGCATGTTTATACAGACACCGAGTTAAAAGCATTCTTTGCTGCTATAGATTGCTGTCCTTCCTCGCCGTTTTCGCCAACCAGAAGCTTCGTCATACCAGTCATCTTCAGGTTGCTGTACTGCTGTGGACTGCGTCAGTCGGAGGCACGTCTTCTGGATCGTAACGATATCGATCTTGAATCAGGTAAAATCATTATTCGTGAGTCCAAGGGCTGGAAAGCAAGAATTGTATATCTGAGCCAAGACTTGCTGTCGGTATGTCGGGAATATGATTCCATAATGGATTCATTGCTTCCGAAAAGGAATGTTTTTTTCCCAAATAAGGATGATAATTCATTTTCAGGAGCTACGATTGAGCGCTGGTTCCATGAATTTTGGGATGGATTGCCAGAATCCAAATTAGTTACCGGAAACCCGGCAAGGGTCCATGATTTTCGACACGGTTATGCAGTTCACCGCTTGAATCAGTGGGTAAGAGAGGGCCAGGACATCAATTCACTTTATCCTTACCTGAGTGAATATATGGGGCATTCTAATTACGCCGATACAGATTATTATCTTTCACTTGTCGAAGAATTCTACCCGGAGATGGAGCATCTGCTTCTTTCAGTCAATAATGACGTACTGCCAGAGGTGTATTATGAAGAAGAGTGAACTGTATTTTTATGTGTTACTTCGCGATTTTTTAACGGATTACCTTTTAACCAGGAGAAACTTCAGTGAAAAAACAGCCAAATCCTACCGTCAGACCCTGAACCTTTTACGGATCTATTTCAGAGAGAAAAAAGGCATTGCCTTTGACAAGATGGATTTCATCTGTTTTACCAGAAGCAATATCTATGATTTCCTGATGTGGCTCAAGATGGATAGGAATAACTCAACCCAGACGCTTAACCTGAGACTATCAGCAATTAAATCGTTCTTGAAGTTCTGCAGTGAGGAAGATATAGAACTGACATCGACATTCCTTGATGTTTCGACCATACACGCATTCAAAGGAACAAAAAAGCCATGTGTAGACTACCTGACACAGCAACAGTTGAAACTGATCTTCACGATTCCTGATGTCACAACAAAAATTGGCAGACGTGATCGTTTTTTACTGATCTTTGCTTATGAAACGGGTGCACGAATTCAGGAATTGCTGGATCTTCTGCTCTGCAGCATCGTACGTCATGATAATAACGTACGTGTAAGAATTCATGGTAAAGGGGATAAAGTAAGGCATATCCCACTTCTTGGTTCCACGGTAAAGCATTTAGACTCATACCTGGCGGAATTCCATAATGGTAGTTCGCCTAATGCATTTCTATTTTTTACAATACATGATTCGCAACATACAAAGATGATGCCGGGAACTGTTGATTATTTTTTGAAGAAATATGGAAAAATGGCACTTATGAGAGATGAGACTTTTCCTGAGTCGCTCCATGCGCATATGCTAAGACACAGTATTGCGATGGCTATGTACAAGAAAGGTGTCCCAATCTCCTACATCAGGGACTTCCTTGGCCATAGAAGCATTGAAACAACTACCGTTTATTCGTATGCGGATGATGAAACAATTAGAAAGGCGTTGGAATCCGTTGATCATGACAATAATTCGGCAACTCGAAAGCAGAAAAACTGGAAAGGCAAAGAACAGTATCTGCTTGATTTCTGTGGTTTGAATTGATTATATTATCTTCAAAGTAATTTCGATGACTTTCGTAATTAGCCGTGATTCTGTTCAATTTGAAGATAATACGGTTTTGAAGATAATCTTTGTTATCATCAATTGATGATAAGCAGGATTAAGCCGGGGTCGATCAGGCTGTGACCATTGCCCAAGGCGTACTCGATTGCTTTGAGCAGATTGCAATGGGTGGTGACCGCGTGCGGATTTGACTTGCCGGGAATAACCGTTTCGACACAACCCAGCTGG
>JAFGJC010000174.1 GCA_016929305.1 candidate division CSSED10-310 bacterium
AGAAAGGCTTGCCGGACGAAGAAGTCATCCCAGAGATACAAATGAATCCTTATTACCAATATTTTGTGGGGCTGAAAGCTTTTACTCACCAGCCCATATTCGATCCGTCTCTTTTTGTAAGATTGAAAAACGAATTGGAAAAGAAGTTTTTGAAGAACTCAATCATGCTTTCATCGATGAAGTGTCCAAGATAGAAAAATCTGAGGAAGAGACCCAAGCCCCAACAGCACAAAAGCAGAAATCAAATAACGATTCAGACACACCGTCCCATCGTGGTCAATTGATCATAGATGCAGTTGTTGCTCCTCAAGAGATAAAACATCCAACGGATTTGAATTTGCTTAATGATGCAAGAGAACATACAGAACGTTTGATTGACCAACTCTGGGAACCAGCCCCTGGCAAACGTAAACCCAGAACCTATCGGGAGAATGCCAGAAAAGAATATTTGGAAATCATTAAGAAAAAGCGGAAGCCACAGAATCAACTTCGTGCAGCCATACGAGGTCAACTTGGCTATGTCAGACGTAACATTAAAACGATTAAGAGGTTACTCCGGCCTTACTCTGGAGGGCCGCTTCCCTTTGACAAGCATGATCTGAAGTTGTTTTGGGTGATTCAGGAACTATATCGTCAGCAGCGGATCATGCATGAAGAGCATAGCAACAGTATCCCGGGCCGTATTGTGAACCTTCGTCAGCCGCATGTGCGTCCGATCGTACGAGGCAAAGCGGGCCGAGATACGGAGTTTGGAGCAAAGCTGTCTTGCAGTCTTGTTGGCGATTATGTCTATCTTGATCATCTTGATTGGAACGCATTCAATGAGAGCCAGGACCTGATTGAACAAGTTGAGAAATATTATGATCGCTTTGGGTTTTATCCAGAGAGTGTCCTTGTTGATCATATTTATGGTACTCGTGAAAACCGCCGGAAACTAAAAGAACTGGGAGTTCGGTTTTTCGGCAAACAACTCGGGCGACCACCGAAATTAACAACTGCACAGAAGCGAGCAATCAATAAAGAACTTGCAACAAGGAATAGGATAGAAGGGAAATTCGGGGAAGGGAAACGAAAGTATCAACTCGATTGTGTAAAGGCTAAATTGCAGGATACCAGTGAGAGTTGGATTGCCAATGTGCTGTTCGTGATGAACCTGGCTGCCTGGTTGAGGGCTGATATTTTTGTGCTCATTTTCAAATGGTTACAAGAAAGACTCTTGAGATTATCAGGAATTTTCAAGGAGCATAAAACGGTCGAAACAGCCGTTTCATATGGTTGAAATAACTTTTTCCGGAAACCCTATTTAAATACCCACCGCATTTCTAAAATGGCATCTGGAAAATCCCGTGAATAAATGCGAGTGTTTTTTCGTTAAAAAATGATTGCTGTCCGAGTCCCGATTTCTTCCTTAAAATATTCCTATAATGAAATCGGGATGAGTTCAATCGTTTTAGTAAAAACATGAAGGATTTTAGGGATTTTCCAGCAAGCCTTGATTTTTTGTGCACTTTTACATCAAGGTAAAAGTGCATCTTTACAGTTTCTTGCTAATCAAGAATGAACAAATAATAACTTATCAATGTGTCAAATCTTAAATAAAAAAACCAATAAAAGATAATGAAATCTATTGAAGTAAACAACTATCTGCTGATTCCAAAATCGAAACATTCCCATCGACCATCTCGTATCCAAAGACAAACAATGTCAGATTTCATGAGGTATCCCCATGTCTGAAAACACAAAATCTCCGCCGAAACGGTTGTTCAAATCCCGTAAAGACAAAATGCTGGACGGCGTCTGCGGCGGCGTCGCCGAATATTTCGGAACTGATTCAACACTTGTCCGTGTGGCCTGGTTTGCAGTATGTTTCTTCAATGGGATTGGACTCTGGGCGTATATCATCTCAGCCATTGTCATGCCGCCAAATCCGGAGCACAAAGATCTTGAAGACAAGGAAAAGAAAACGCACAGTCCTCATATTGTTTGGGGAATCATTCTCATCGTGCTCGGTTTTCTGTTCCTGACACGGGGATTTCACTTCCCATTCTGTTTTCACTTTCCGTTCCCATGGTTTCACTGGTGGGATTTCTCATGGGAATTTGTCGGCCCCTCAATTCTGATCATACTGGGCATCGCTTATATCATCCATGTGCTTCATCAGGAAAAATCCGGAGACCAGGCTGCTACACATACAGAGCAGAACATTGAAAATGACAGAAAACGTATTTATCGTCCTTTGAATGAGCGAATGGTTGCAGGTGTCTGCAGCGGTATTGCAATACACTGGAATATCGATCCGACATGGGTTCGTATCGCCTATGCTTCTGTTGCCATTCTCACGCAGATCATACCCATGGCCATAGTATATGTCGTATTGATCGTCGTCATTCCCAAGTCACCCAATGAAGTGCAGCAATAAGAAAGGGATTGCCATGGAAAAGAAAAAAAATTCAATCATGCCAGGCATAGTGCTTATAACCATCGGAATCTGGTTTCTCGCACGGCATTGGACGGATTCAAGCTTGTTTTGGTATCGGACATACCCTTTGCTCATGCTTGGTTTTTCCGGATTTCTTTTCTTAGAAACCAGGCGCAGAGCCAATTCCGGTGCGCTTTTCTGGGCCGTGGCTTTACTAATCGTCGGCGGATTTTATATCCTGCGAAATTACGGGATGCTCGAAGAATATTATCTTGACGAGTACTGGCCGGTCTATATGCTGGCTGCAGGCATCGCTTTCATTGTTATGTTTATCGTCAATCCCAAAGAATGGGGTGTGCTTATACCGGGTGCGTTACTCAGCTTTTTCGGCGGAACGCAACTTCTTGAAAATCTCGATGACAACTACTGGGAATACGGGAATTATTTCGAAGAATACTGGCCGGTTATTTTAATTGTCATCGGCACAGGCGTCATAATCAGCGGAGTGACTCAATCCAGGAAAAAGGAGGAAATATCGGAGTAAACAGGCATATTTTTCTCTTGACACATACTCAGGTTTTTCATATCTTTAATGCATTATTTTAATGAACAGGTTGATTGAACTGATATGAGTGACAGACACGGACAATGGATGATGGGCATGCGGATGTCCCGTAAATCGGGATTTCGGTAATTTTTATTGTTCGTGATTAAAAAAGGAACCGAAAACCCGCGCATTTCAACGCGGGTTTTTTTGTGAGATGCGCTGGACAAAATCTTTTCTTGAAATCGACGAGACCATTATCACGTTGCTCACAAATCCGGGTGGATTCTGCGATGTGGCTGAAGACCGGATACATCGCGAACGTAATATTCTGAAATCGTATATTAGAGAGTATCCGGATTTTCGAACCACACACACAGCCTGGATTCATGTTGCAGAACACGAGATTATACAGAAAATGATTGCCTCCACGGAAATATTTCACATCGGTCCTATGGCGGCCGTTGCTGGAGCCATTTCGGAAACTGTACTCGAAGCTGTCATTGAGGCAGGCGCAAAAGAAGTGGTCGTAGACAACGGCGGAGACATAGCCCTTTATATTCACGATCCGGTTTATATTGGAT
>JAFGJC010000175.1 GCA_016929305.1 candidate division CSSED10-310 bacterium
CGTATGATTCGACTCCCTGTATCTTTCGATAGGATCAAAATGTTCCAGCATTTTATCTGGCTTCTCTGACGAGTCGCTTTCAGATTCATTGCTTCGATCGATTCTAGATAGATGCTTCTTGAAAATCGAAATTATTTCATCTTCTGTAGGTGGAGCCAGCAATCCGCCATCCCGCGTTCGATGCGCCAAGGCGAGTTCTGCAGACAATAAAACATCCTCCGGCTGGACAATTTTACGCTGAAATAATGCAGCAATTGCCTGGGATGTTCTATTGATAACAATATCCGGCCGCTGACCATCCACTTTTAAATCACTGCAACTTCTGGCAATTGCATAAAGATATGCGTTGTCGGTGATAACATGTGTTAATAAATCTCTGGAATCGACAATAAGATTCTTAAGAAGCTGTATTTCATTTTCGAATATGCCTAGCAGCGCGTCTGCATTTTTGGTAAACATCTGATTCCGTTTTATAATTTCTACACGCAACTCCGGTTCCGTTACAGATTGAACTCTGACACACAACGGAAAACGGTCCAGAATCTGCGGACGAAGTTCACCCTCCTCGGGATTCATTGTTCCCACCAGGATGAATTCTGAAGGGTGCCGAAAAGAAACCCCCTCTCGTTCAATGCTGTTCCAGTGAGATGCAGCCGCATCGAGAATATCGTCGACCAGATGGTCGGGCAACAGGTTGACTTCATCTATGTAGAGTATGTTTCTATTGGCTTCCCCCAGAATACCGGGTTGGATATCCTTGATCCCTTCTTTCAATAGTTTTTCGACGTTGACACTGCCAATAAGCCGATCTTCGGTAGAACTCAGCGGCAGAGTCACGATGCGAGTCGGATAGCGCGTCACATTGAACTCATTCAGATCCGAACAGAAACAGCAGTGTTTTTGAGGTGTTGACGGATTGCATCGAAATGGACAGTTGGCAACGGCATCATATTCCGGAAGTATGGATTCTACGGAATGTACAATGGTACTCTTGCCGGTTCCTTTGGGACCGGAAATTAGCAACCCGCCAATATCCGGATCAATTATGTTTGCCAGATATGCGGTTTTTAATCGTTGCTGGCCGACAATCGCTGGAAATGGAAAACGCTTCACACCGTTTCCTGTCTTGAAGTCACAACGTTGTTTTCAGCTTGCAAGAATAGTTCAATGCGTTAAATCTGTCAAATTTATCGAAAAGTAACTCAATGATTTTTCTTGACGTATTGAACGGGTAAACGTATTAGAAAAAAGTAGCTATAATTTATCTTGAAAGGATTGTAATAATATGGATCAGAATAAATTAATAAACAGAAAAGATACCATTGCGAATGAATCGATACTTCCGGTGACAGATAGTCCTTTCCAGGGAACGATTAAAATTTCGATACTGTATGATAACTATCAGGTAGCTTCTGATACTCAAGCAGCATGGGGGTTTTCGTGCCTGGTCGCCGGGTTTTCAAATACATTGATGTTTGATACCGGGGGTGATGGTGAGATTTTAGGGAGAAACATGGAGATCATGCACAAACATCGAGTAACATTGGATTCTGTGGTTATATCGCACAATCACTGGGATCATGTTGGTGGATGGCATTACGTCCGGTCGCATTTGTCGCCCCATATACTCTATCTTCCATTTGAACCGAATGCAGAACTTAAAAACGAAACGGAATCACATGGTGTTGTGATAAAATATCATCAGAACCCGGTAAAAATCTGTGATCACGTTTATCTGTCAGGTACGATAGGCGACGATCCTCCCGAACAGTCATTGATACTGAATACACAGAACGGGCTTGTTATTATAACTGGGTGTGCGCACCCAGGTATTCTAACAATCATCGATCGGATTAAAACTCTCTTCACATCTGAGATACGACTGATCATCGGTGGATTTCATCTGAAGAGCTGTCATGAAGAGGAATTGAGAGCTATCGCCACGCAGATGAAGATTAGAGGTGTGCTTGCATGCGGTCCGACACATTGTTCCGGTGATCTGACTCGCAATATATTTCATGATCAGTTTAAAAATAATTATTTTTCTTTGGGCACGGGAGTTGAATTATGGTTAAGTCCAAACCAACTGTCGATGAATATTTAAAAACATTGAATGGAGGTCGAATTCTGGATGTAGCGACAGGAACCGGCAGCTGTATCAGGTTATTGATGGCTCACTTGAAGTCATATGATTCGTTTACCGGAATCGATACGGTATTTAAAGCGGTTGAAACCGCCAGGAAAAATTTTTCGGGAACCAATTATAAATTTGTGCAAATGAATGCCGATGAATTGGCGTTTCGATACGAAGGTTTTGATACGGTTTCCGTTTGCTATTCCCTTCATCATTTTTCATCACCTCTAACCGTGCTGTTGGAGTTGAAGCGAGCAATAAAACCGGGAGGTCATCTTTTAGTTTTCGAAATGACAAGGGATGTAACCAGCGAACCGCAACGCATGCATTACCTTGTACATACATTCTGGGCTGAGATCGACCGGCTTTATGCAGTTCCACATTATGAAACCTATTCGAGCAAACAACTGAAATCGATGATGATGAAACTTGACATGAGTCATATGGATGTCATTCTACAGACAGAACATCAGCAGAGTCAGGATCCATTTGATCCCAAAATTATGACATCGATTCTTGAATCAATAGATCAGTGTCTCAACAAAATCAAAGCTCATCCAATGTATGCAACCTATAAATCAAAAGGGATAAGTATACGGGATCAAATTGAAAAGAACGGGTTTCTTCCAGCACCGTTATTATTTTTTTGTGCACAAAAATAGGTCTGCCATAAATACAGCCGGCAGACAGACAATGAATTTTTGACAGTGATTTAGGGTTCCACTGTTACAGAAAAGACAATCTGATCATGATCGGTAATGGGATCGGCAACGGAAGATAGTTTTACTTTCGATGCAACAGCAAGCTTGAGCAGATATGTTCCCGGACGATTACAGGGAAGTATAACCTGAGTAATGCCTTTGCGGAGTGCCGGACCTTGTAAAATGTCACCTTGGCAAATATCCTGACCGAGAGGATGCCAGTCACCGTTATTGTCTGAAATCCACAAGTGCATGGAGGTTGCCATTGATCCATTTCCTTCGTCATACCACACTCCATCATAGTGTGATTGGAACATCAGAAGTGTTCCCAGAGGTACCGTAAGTCCATCCTTAACGGGAAGTTCTTTTTCTGATTCTCCTCTGTGGAAATTTTTTACGGCACCGTCAACATCCGAAAGCAAGCAACCGCGAGCTGCTGTTAGAATAATCTCGCGAACGCTGTAAATAGTCAGTTCACGAGCAACGGGCTCGCTGTGCTCACCGTTTACATTTCTTGCGATAAAAACCAGTTCGATTGTCCCATTCGGGGCATGCTGAGGGATGTCGAGCGATCCAATATAGAGATCTTTTTCAGGAAGATAATTCAATCGCGCGACCAATAACCAGTGGTTATTGTGCATAAAAAATACACCGACATCCAGACTACCAGAATCCGTCTGACCTTGATTGACCCGAGCTGCAAAGTGAACAGGTTCTCCGGCAGTGACATGAGCAGGATGAATGTAGGCCTCGGTAATTACTGGCACTACTCCGTCACCGGCTGAAACACTTGAAACACTCATAAAAACCAACATGATCATCCAAATTTGAACCAGTTTTTTCATCTGACACCTCCTATCAAGTTAAATTATTGTAAAAACAGACGCTGATTTGAGAATCAATAAACATGCCATGTTTTGTATGTTAATTATTTTCCATATAAATCAATAAGATAGATGATGTGATACACTTTCAAATCGAAACATGTGCATATGTTCAGTTTCAAAGTGAAACCAATGCAGATGTTTGCTGTTTCCTCATGAAACCGTTCATACAGGAATTAAAGGTAAGACAAGACATGAAACGTCTGAAAATATTATTTTTGTTTCGTAAATGACCGTAAATAGTTCAAACGGATGAATCGGTCTCGTGACTTGGCGAGTTGCGATTGTTTTAAAAGCGGAGAATCATTTTCGGAATAAGAGTTGCCGATGGGATAGCATTAAGAAATGTATGAAAAAAAATAACGGTCCGTTTCCATTGTGCAGTATACACTTGGAAACGGACCGTTGAATGAAAATAGGCAGAATTCCAGTTTATTCCTGGACTACACCTTCTTCTTCAGTCATTTCATCATCTTCCGGCGCTGCCGACTCATCGTCAAGAACTACTTCATCATCTTGAGCTGGAGCATCTTGATCCGGAGCAACAACTGTCGGAGCGGGATTGGCTTCTGTGGTATCGTCTGCAAACAGGGTTACCGGCATAATAATGTTCTGCAGAAGCATGACTCCCATTACCAGTAGCATTAGTGTTGATACTTTCTTCATTTCAACCTCCTTTAGGTTAAGCGATTTATTGGGATTCCCCGTTTTGTGTTTTCTCCCGCAGGGAAAACTACAATTTCGTTCTAATTTCCCAATGGTGTTCAGTATTTACTGAACTAGTAACTATCCAAAATTTCATATCTTCTGACGGATATCGTATTTCTTCCTGTATTGTTTTTACGAATGGTTCCAGAGATTTTTACAAGCCTTCTCAACTGGTGAAGAAGTTCATAACCGATATTGCTAAGTTCAATCAGAAATTCCTGCTCCTCATCCGTAAACAGCATGATCGAAACTGCATTATAATCCTTGTCATAATTTACCGGTACGATAATGCCCGTAACGGATGTTTCTGTTTCCATTTGACGCATCCTTTCGATTACTAAGTGTCGTCATCCATCTCCGCAACCATAACGACAACGGGAATACTATCAAGAATCGTGCCAGATTGTAACCTATTGAATAATAAGGATATGTTTGAATTGAATTCTCCAATAACGGAACTGGAATTTCCGATATTTTTTTTAGGGGTGTGTGCGGGGAGTGAAGAAGGGCTTTCGGGGTTGAATTCGTGAGGTTTTGGGGAATTCCAAAGCGGAAGATATAAAATGCGAATAAATAATTCCGATTATTTATTATAGGAACTATTTGTTCTGATGGTTGATATTTTATTTGATTTGTAGCTGGATTTGTCAAGATGGTGTTTATTGAGGAGTTTGTTAAGTTGCCTTGGGGTAATACCGGCAACTTTTGCTGAAATCCCGATTTTACCGTTACAGTCGATCAGAACCTGCTTTAGATATTCGCACTCCGAAAAATCTGCATATTGGCGCCGCACATCTTTCAGGGGTTGTGTGATATTTACTTTTATGGACGATTCCATCATTTGTGGATTTAAAAACTCAATCGGCAGATTTTCCGGTCGCAGTGTATTTGTTTTTTCCAGAATATAAGCGCGCTCCACAATATTCTCGAATTCTCGTATATTGCCTGGCCAACTATAGTTCCGGAATGCTTCAAGAACGAGTTGGTGTGCATTGTGTATCGATTTTGAATGGTACTTATTGAGTTCAGCGAGATAGCCTTCAAGCAGGAGAGGGATATCTTCTCTTCGTTTTCGTAGAGGGGGTATTTCGATAGGAAAGACATTTAACCGGTAGTATAGATCGTTACGGAATCGATTTTCAGAGATCAGATGCTTCAGATCTTCATTGGATGCTGCAATGATTCTGACGTCAATTTCGACCGGTATTTCACCTCCAACGCGGTGATATGTTTTATCCTGTAGGACATGGAGAAGCTTCACTTGGGCAGACGGAGAAATTGTATTTATTTCATCCAGGAATATGGTACCACCATGAGCGATTTCGAATTTCCCGGGTTTTCTTCGTATAGCTCCCGTAAAGGCACCCTTTTCATGGCCAAAGAGTTCGCTCTCGATTAATGTTTCAGGAATAGCTCCGCAATGAACGCTGATAAATTGTTTATTCCGGCGGCTGCTGTGCTGATGAATAAGTCTGGCCAGAACACCTTTTCCCGTGCCGGTTTCACCAGTAAGAAGAACGGTAGCTCTTGTCGGAGCGACAGATTTGATTTTTTTAAAAACATTCTGCATTTCAGGATTGTTTGTTCGAACAACATGCAATGATTCACTACGCCAAAACCGGTCCCTGAGATATTCCAACTCCGACTTGAACCCAATACTTTTTATAATATTTCTGACGACAAGATCGATTTCTTCAGATTTTATCGGATATGTCAGATAGTCGGCTGCACCTGATTTTACTGCCATGACAAGCTGTCTGATCTCTTTTTTATGAGCCATTACCACAATCTGAATAAATGGAGAATATTGCTGTATCTGAGTAATGACACCTGCATAGTGTGTGTCGGAAATATCACTTTCTGATGGATTAAAAAAATGGATATCGATGAATGCGATTTCGATGGCTTCTGTTTGGAGTTTATTCCAGCAGGTTTCTGGAGTTCCGGCAATCTCCATTTCAAACTGATCAGACAAATAGGAACGTATGACATCAATAGTATCCAAATCGTTTGCAGCCAATAAAAGGCGTTTCATGAAATAGTCATTCGATGGCGTTTTGGGTGTGATCAGATTCCGAATCAACGGTGCTGAAATGGTTTAGGATCAATGAGATGATATCATTGAGTCCTTGGGATTGTCCTTTCCTTCTCGCATTTTCCATGTCATTTTCTTCTATTTTCGGTTGCAGACATTTTAAATGACGGCTTACATTTTCCTTGGTGTCAAAGTTTACTGATGGATGACTCTGAATAAAGCTAAGGATTTCTACAATTTTTCGTAAATCATCTGGTGTTTCTTTTTCCCATATTGCTACAAGGCTGATGATAGTTTCCAGAATCGATTGAACATGCCCAATTCTCATCGCCATTTCAAGCGTCTCTCTAATATAAATGTTCGCTTCCGTTAAATTACTCTGCTCGAGATATCCGAATCCAATATTCAAGCGCACCTGTACGATTCCCAGTGAATCGTTGATTTCCGTAAAAATCTCTAGACTGTCTTGAAAAAAATTAACGGCTTTTCGATAGCCTTCCTGAATTGTGACGAGTTCTCCGATCCGGTTCAGCACTCGTGCAATACCGCGTTTATAGCCAATTTTCCGGAAAATATCCAAACTCTCACGATAATACTCTCTGGATTCTCGATATTCACCAATCGATTTATATACTGAACCAAGGGTTGCCATGGAGAGTGCTGTACCCCATCTGTCGCCGATTTCCTGCCGAATTTCCAGACTTTCGAGAAGTACTTTTTGAGCACCCAAATAATTGCCGGCGAAATGCTTGACATAGCCTAGAATCTCCAGGCAACTGGCAATGCCCAGTCTGTCGTTCAAATGGCGTCGAATCTCCAGGCTTTCATTCAAGTATTGTTGCTGAAGTAACAAATCGCCCAGTTTGCCTGCAGAAATGGATAGATCCAGAAGAAGATTGGCGATTTTGTCTGGTTCGTCCAGTTTCCGGTAATAGGAAAGACTCTTCTGATAGGTTTCCATTGCTTTCTGATTATGACCCAGAAAATTATAAGTTTTTCCCAGGCTGTGCAGTGCTGTAGCAACTCCACCCTTATCGTTTATGGATTCGCTTAACGCTAGTCCTTCTTCATGAAGCTGTTTGGCTTCAGACGCGTGACCCATCCGCCGTGCAACCGCTCCAAGTCCGTCGAGTGCCAGAGCGATTTCCTTTTTCTCCCCCAGATTTCGATAAATCTCCAAGCATTTTATGTTGAAATGCTTGGATTCCTTATACTGAGCAGCACGATAGCAGAATCGGGCGCGATGGAGGAGGATATCGCCATATAATTTAATCAAAGCTTGCGACCGAGCATCGGATTTAGCCAGGAAACTACTTGCCTGCTCAAGAAATCGATCACCGTCAAGATAGAAACCGGTCTTATGAAAATAATGAATCATACCATCAAGATAATTACTCAAAATATTCAATTGCTGGGATTGAGCCGCGAAATGCCACCCACTCTGGATATTCTCCAGTTCTTCGGATATTAAAACAATAAAATCCAGATCATCATTTTCCTTGATATCCTGAAACATTTTATACACCAATTGGGAGTAATATTTGCTATGTTTCAGTTGCGCCCTTCTGAAGTCTTTCGGATTGCCGGCCAATTTTTCATTTATTAATCTTCTCAATGATTCAAGTATGTAGAACCGTTCAGTCCCAACGCCGTATATCAGGGATTTGCTTCGGAGTGACAGCATCGTGGAAAACGGAATATCGACGATTTCAGAAGCCGCTTCCCTTGTGAATCCATTCCGGAAAATGGAAAGTTTCGTTAAGGTGGATTGTTCTGGATCATTGAGTTCGTCGAATGAAAATTCGAACGCACAGCGTAAATCCTTGCCGTCCGTATCATATGCATGCTCGACGATTTTATTGTATAATTTATCAGCGATCTCTCGAGTAGATAGGATACCGCTCCATACCGCGCACAGTTCAATTCCGAGTGGGATTCCGTTGACAAGATGACAAATCCTGCAAACGGATGATTTATCATTCGGCTTCAACTCAAATTCTGGATTAACGCGCCGGGCAGCATCGATATAGAGTTGGATGGCACCGTACGATTCAAAAGCATTGGCTATACCCAACATGGGATATTTCAAGCCCTTCAGGTCGTAGTTCCATTCATCAGGAAGATTCAGTCGCTGTTGTGCAGTTGCAATAATCGAGATTTTGGGGCATGTCGACAGAATCTCTGTGATGATATCCGCACCAGCTCTGAAATCGTCAAATTTGTCCATGATTAACAGCATCTGTTTAGGACGCAGCGAATTCAACAACTGCACCTTGGGAGCCAACTGACCGTAGAACGAGATATTTGCAGCTTTTGCGATCGCAGCGGTTATTTTATCTTCCTTTGCCAATTGAGCTAAAGCCACAAAGAAAACACCATCATCAAACCGGTGAAAATTATCCTCCGCAATTTGCAATGCTAACCGGCTTTTCCCTATGCCCTCCGGACCACTGATCGTTATCAGACGGTTTTCTAAAAGTGCCTGATTAATGGTTTGGAGATCGATGGATCTGCCAATGAGATGCGATTTCCATTCGGGTATATTGTTGGACGGTTTGCGATGACGTAATTCCCATCTGTCTTTTATCGTCGTTTCCAGAAACAAATCATCAAGACACCAAACGCTTTGTTCGTCGCGGAACATGATACCTCTTTTGATCATATAGGTGAGTGCTTTTTCGATATACCCAGGCAAACCGATGGTTTCACGGATGATCCAATCGGTCAATTCAGATTGAGGTTCCATATTCAGTAGATTGCGCAGCCATACACGGACTGCGTGCCGGGAGAACGGCATGAGGTATATCAGTTGTATCAAATCAATCTGAGAAGCAAAGATTTCCGCAAACGTGTCATCCTCAGCTGTGAATATTAATCCACCTTTCGGTATCAATTCGTCACCCAGAGCGAGATGGATGAATGCCAGACTTTCATTGTCAATCAAATGAATGTCATCGACAACAAAAAGAAAAGCTCTATAACCCGATTCCATAAACCTCGTTCGGAACGCATCTCCTAAAATCAACGGATTTTGCATCTCGGATTCGGCGACCTGGAGTTCTTCCATGATTGGTTTGAGTGCGGTCAATTCATTGGTACGTGTTTTATAGGTGCCCTGGATATGAAATACTTTGTGTTCATGGGAACGATACGGTTCAATTATTTTGTTGAGAAAACTCGTTTTCCCAGATCCCTTGGCGCCGATTATTCCCAATACACCGCGATTGGATCCAAGAAACTGATTCTGATACTGCTTCGCTTGTGTCAGCGCATTTCCCCGCTCCAATAACCGCGTGAGAGTATGAAATGGAAGCAGCGGACGGTGAGTTTGAACGGACGAAAAAATGGTATTGCGTCCATTGTGTTTCGCATCCAACAACGCCATATCCGCAAGATAAAAAAGATGATCCGGATCAGTTGCATCGGAAGGATATACGGCAATACCTATACTGGCTGATAATGTTATTGACATCGTTCCTGCAAATGGTTCCGCAAGAACTGTTTCCAGAAGCCGTTTTGCTATCTGCTCAGCATCCGATTTTGGCGAGTTTGGTAAAAGAACGATAAAATCATCACCACCATAACGAAACACCGGATCAGAAGCTCTAACCACCGATCGAATCCGTTCCGCAAATTCTGAAAGAACCAGATCCCCCCGCCCGTGACCGTATTCCTCATTGACTTTTTTGAAATGATCGATGTCGATGATCATGATTGACAGCTGGTCGTGATATCGACTCATCCGCTGCAACTCCTCCGGAAAATGCTCACGAAAACACTGCCGCGAATACAGACCCGTTACCGGATCTCTTATCGGCCATTTACCCCCGTCTGAATAATTCATAATCCCACGTCTCATTTCATCAAATGTCTGTAATTTCGTACACCTTTCTATTATATATTATCTACTTAATTAATTCATTATTTAATTTATTGGTATTATCTTCCGCGATCAAGGTAAAAATTTTATTGCTTCAGCACATTCGTTATGTTAAATAATCGGACATACTGTATGGTATTTTCGCTCACAGGCGAAAACGTGTGAATTTTGATTGGTACAGATATCGGGGAGATCCGGATTATGTGTAAAACTGAATTATCCATGAAAATGTCTGGTGTAAAAACGAGTATTTTTGTAAGTTTTTTTATTTTCACTATGGTGTTTCAAGCAAATTCCATCACTCCTCAACCAGGAGTTAACTTGGTAAACAGTGATGTTTCACCAGTTACTCCCTGCCCGGAAAGACTTCCTTCACCGGATCTAAACCCTTGGAAAGCACCGCTGAATAATCCCGGAAAATATCGCGTTGGCACACCGGAACCACCTAAGTGTGAAACGCCGACGCCAACACCTCCCGAGACGCCCGATGAAAATCACAGTAAAGGTTCCGGTCGCCGCCTGGTTAAAAATGTATACGGAAAAGGTCAACCCTCCACATCTTTAATGGGTGTATACCAACCCGGTTATTATGCCATGGGCTTGTTGCTTCAGTCACTTCACCGGCATATCGGATGGTTTGCGTCGGATTTCATCCCGATTCTAATTATTGAGGAATCAAATGTTTTGATTTTTCCATCGGGAACACTTCGAGGTGCGGAAAACTCCGAGATTTTCAAACAGATTCTGGATGTTTACGTCCATGAATACGGAGGCACTCTGGTTGTATTTGCCCAACAGCACGGATATGAATTTGGAGTTTTACCGGGCGGCGAAGTTGCCGGGTATGGATGGCTTGAAGATCAAAGCTGCCAAACAAATTCCATCGGATTTGAGCAATATCATCAGGGTTTGTCCAGCATAACAACGACAAATATCAGTTGCAATGTTGACGGGTATTTCACCGATTTTCCTGAAAATGCGCACGTGTTATTACGAAGGACAATCAACGGGTATCCGGCAATGATTGCTTATCAATATGGAGAGGGAATTGTTATTGCAACCACAATATATGATGACCTGGGATGGTTTTTTAATCAATCCACTCCTGATGGTGTGAAAATTGTCAGAGACCTGGTTACATGGGGAATCGACAGTCAGACATTGCCGGATTTTACTCCTGAAGAAAATATATCCCTGTCTGTACCTGTTTCCAACGAAACGGGATTTGACGTTTCGGCTGTCCGTTTACGTCTGATGGATCCCGATCGCGATCAGGAGGTTGCCACGCTGGATGTCCCACTCACTTTATCGCCCGGTGAATCCGGGTTCGTGGATTATCTGGGACCCTCCCAATCCCTGGTTGGAATCTGGAGTGTTGATTACGCGTTACTCGATGCCGGGTCGAACATCATTCAGGCATATCAGGATGGTGCCAGATTTGTGGTGAGTGATCCGCCGGAATCGGTTACTAATCCCGACTTCTATTTCTGGATTACAGCCCCTGAAGAAATACCTGTTAATGAAGAGACGGTTTTCATGGTTCATATTACGAATAACACGGAAGATGAGCGGACCGTCGAACCCCGCTGGTGGTGGAACCACGAAACGGCTATTTCGCTGGGAGATTTTACCGTAGGAGCGGGATCAACGGAGCAGATACCGGTCTATTATACCGTGACGGCAACCGGCAGGTTTTGGACGGCATTCTATGAAGATCCAGAAGTGCACCTGGGAACAGCATCGAAAGGTGTTCGGTGTTTTTCTCCCGTTATCGGAGCTGATGTTTATATGGATAAACCGGCATATCAACCTTCAGAACATGTCGTCACCTGGGTCGATATGCATAATGCCCATCAGGCAGATCAGGATGTCAATGTCCAGTTTTCAGCACAAATAGATGAAAATCGAGTGTTTATTCAATCCGGTTGGATTCCGGCTACGGTTCCTGGAAGCAGTTCGGAGATCGTTTATTTTGAATTTGATCTGCCCTCGAACGCTGCACCGGGATATCGCCTTCTTCAAGTGGAAATTCGGGATGCCGGAACGGATAGTGTCGCAGGTATGGGCTCAGCAGTTTTCGAGCTGGGTGAAGCACTTCTCATCGTACGGGATATCGCTCCCGAAAACGGATATCACTCCGGTTCTCAAAATATGACCATGCAAATTGAAAATCGCGGGAACGTTCCAACATCCGGTGATATTTACTGGTTGCTGCATGATCCGGAAGGCGTGTTTATATCATCGGGAAGCAACAGCTTTTCTGTAAA
>JAFGJC010000176.1 GCA_016929305.1 candidate division CSSED10-310 bacterium
ATGGATTTTGAGCCATCGAATGAAATCCATCCATTAACGTTTCGATTTTATGTTTCTATAATATATTATGCTTGCTCGTAATATCAAGAATCCCAGGATTGATGCAATAGTACCAATAATAATCCATCCCAGAGTGATTTGCCAGGCAATCTCTCCAAAACGTATCCAAAAAAGTTCCCAATTCAATTCTGTCCATACATACGTTTTTTTCGAAATACTGCCACTCATCCAGCTTCCCACTGCATAACACAGTGCATATACGAACGGAGCAGTAAAAGGCATGTTTACCCATGCACCAACGACTGTCGTTAAAGCATTTAGACGGAAAAAATAGACAAAAATCAGAGCAATGATTGTATGCAATCCATAAAAGGGTGAAAAACCGATAAAAATTCCTAAAGCAAAACTGAATGCAATATGCGTTGGATTACCTTTTAATTTGGTGATGTCTTTTAAGTGTTCCCTGAGTTTTTTTCTTGGTGGGGGCTTATTGCTTTTAATCTCCTGAGCAATCGATTGATCAAAGACTGGTTCCATGAATTTTTCAGCTTAGTTTCTCAACCTCGGCAAGCAATTTTTTTGCTTTCATATTTTCCGGATTTATTTTAAGCGACTGTTGAAGTGCTTTTTGAGCAAATTTTGGATTTTCCAGGCGGATCGCCAGTTTTGCGACTTCAACGAGAAGATCCGTGTTCTCTGGATTCAGATGAAATGCCTTATGATACAGGCGCAACGCTTCGTTTTGCCATTTTGGATTATCAACAAGAATTTTCGCCATTTCCTCATAGTACACTGGATTTCTGGGATCCAGACTTATTGAACCTCGCAAAAAGCGCATGGCTAGCATAACATCACCACGCTTTAAAGCTTCACGGCAGGATATTAAGTGGTCTTTAGCCAGCACCTTTTTCTTGGCTGCGATTACTTCCGCTGATTTTCTTTGTTTTTCCAATTCTTTATCGTAAATATTTCTTGAGGTTTCATTGGAGAGGACTTCGTAAGCTTTATGGAGCTGATCGACAAGTTTGACCAGATATTCCGCCATCATTTCAAAATTTTTAAGATACTTTTTCTCCGGCTGATATTCATTAAGCCACTTGAAATATGCTGATTTTACTTCATCCAAAGACGCCTCTTCGCTCAATCGAAGCATTTCATAGTAGTTTTGTACTTGGGATCGCCGGTACGCAGTTAAAATTTCTTTCTTTTTATGCGCAATGATTCTTTCAATATGTTGGGCTGCTTCATCATACTGACGTTGCAATTGTTCTAATTTTTCAATGCTGGAGCAAGCAAACATCTCTCCGGAAATCTTTTCGCGGCGCTTTCGTAACTCATCAATTTCATTCTGCTGCTCTTCCCAAGTTCTCCATGATGTTTCCCAATCATCAAGATAATCAGCCGATGTATCTTCAGCGGATATCGTCATCCAGCGATTCCACATTTCATCAGGATTTTCACTATTAAGAATATCTTTGACGGTGAGGTTATCCATGAAGTCACTTTCAGCGTCAATTGCAACTCCATCAATAAACACTCGCATTGCACCATCTTCACCTTTTTCTTTCGCTGTCAATGTTCTTTTCTTTAGGGAGCTGATATCAAGTGATTCTTCATCGACTTCGACAAATTCACCTTCACGCAAATAAGATAATTTCGCGTCGACATCTATCTGAGATTTATCATTAGATTGATTGGCAACAATAAAGCTTTCCGGTGTCAGTTTTTCAAAATCACCCTTAAAACGTTCCAAATCCCTCAGTTCTTCATCGGTCAGATCGATATCATCTGTAAATTCCTCTTCTTCGTCATGTGTTTCTGTTTCATCGGTTGATGTTTCGGAGGATTCAACGACTGGCTGCAATGGTTCCTGTATGATTTCCCGAAGTATTCCAGCTGAGATCAGATCGGTTACTTTGGCAGCAACAAAAAATTGTAACATTTCCAGCCGTTGCTTGCCTGAAGAAATACTCAGCAATTGTCTAAAACTCATGGATCCATCGATTCTGGACACAAAAAATGCTTCCTGAGGTGTTAAATTCAGGTCTGCTGATCGAGCTGAAAATTTCTCCATGTTAAACTTAGGAACAATATCAAGGCTTTCCAGCCAATCAATTAGGATATAGGGATCGATAACTCTTCTGATAGAACTGAAAATCAGCTTCATAGTATCGACAGAGACCGTAGGACATGTTTTAGGTGGTTTTCTACCATAGTAGAACCGGTACTCACCCTCCTCCCACAGAAAAATGCCTTGCGTAATTTCACGAATCAGCGTTCTTAACCACCATTCAATAGTGTCAGCAGATACGATTTCATAGATATTCTGATGTTTCCATCCACCCTTTCGAACGTAGTCCCTGACCACACCATACTGCTCATCATCAAGAATACCACCCCTTAACATTAGCAAACCCAGTTGTTCTTCAGGTTGTGATGATTGGATGAAGGTAATGTCACCATTATTGAAGAAGAGAAATTTCCTTTGAGTATCGTTTCGAATGGAAAGCAAGCCTGTTAATTCTTTTAAAGCGATATCACGAAGCAGATACGGAAAAGTACGACCTGTTAAGTTACCCTTTTCGATCTGCATATTCATAAAAGCACCAACCTACTCCCTATGTTGGAATTGTAATCATTTTTGTACCATCACGCAATAACTCGAACAAGTTCATCGATATGTATATAACCCCGTCTTACTTTATCTAGACCATCTTCTTTGAGGGTCACAAACCCATATTTTACAGCATATTCCATCAGATTTATCGTAGAGATTTTTTTCTGCAATGCTTCGCGAAGTTCATTGGTAACAGTTAATAATTCAAAAATACCTATTCTCCCTAAATATCCGCGGTTTTGACATTTCGCACACCCCCTGCCCTTTTTGAAAAAATTACTTTCATCGGGAGGAATACCTAATAATTTTAATGATTTCAGTGACGGCATATCAGGTTCACTGCAATAGGGGCAATTTTTACGAACTAGTCTCTGAGCCAACACTCCGGTCACCGAAGAAGCCACCAGGAATGGTTCGATACCCATATCGATCAGGCGGTTAAATATGCCGACAGATGATTCAGCATGGATTGAAGAGATCACAAGATGACCGGTAAGTCCAGCTTGTGTGACAATTTGAGCTGTCTCGGGATCTCTAACTTCGCCAACCATTATCACGTCTGGATCTTGTCTGAGAATGGAGCGAAGACCTGATGCGAATGTTAAATCTCTCTTTGGGTTGACCTGAGTTTGATTGACACCCATAATCTCCCGTTCGATCGGATCTTCAATAGTGACAATGTTGGTTGTTTCACCACGCTGTTCAATAATATGTTTTATAGCAGCATACATCGTTGTTGTTTTTCCGCTACCTGTCGGTCCAGTCAGGAAAACTGATCCCTGTGGTTTCATGAGTAAATCATGAAATTCTTCTAGCATTCTTGGATTTAGACCTAAACTTGAAAGATCATATCCCTGCTGAGATGATTCAAAAAGTCTCACAACGGATTTTTCGCCGTGAAGTGTTGGCATTATTGATAGACGCATATCAAAGTTTCGCTGCCCCGCTCGGATATCAAGTCTTCCATCTTGAGGTTTTCCACGATGATAAATCGTCAGATTGGCCAGAACCCTGAGTCTTGAAATGATTCTATTGAGCAAATCTCTGGGAACTTCTACGACATCATGAAGTACGCCATCGAGTCTATATTTGATAGTTACCTTGTTAAATGAAGGTTCGATATGAATATCGCTTGCGCGTGATTGAAGTGCCGCCAAAACGGTGTAATCCAACAGTTCAACAACACCAGATTCACCTTTTCTCGCAATTTGAGACAGACGGCTTGAGACATCTATCAGATTGGGCATTGCCAAGGGGTTGAAATCTTCAGCAACCGTATAGAGTCGCACAGGTTTAACGACATTACCGATCGTATCATCGAACTTTTTATCTGAGATCTTCTGCATTCGTTTTATTTGCAGAATGGCACAAATTAAACCTGCAATAGATAAGACAGTCAAAATAAGCATAAAGAATAATACAAGAAAATAGAAAGAACTATGAAGAATTCCTGATTGTGCATTCGAAAGAAATCCACCCGATTCAAATTTCAAAGCCCCAGTCGAAACTAACAGTAAAAATAAGGTGACAACAACACCTGCAGTGTAAAGAATAATTTTCCAGGTCGATTCATTCATCAGTTTAATCTAGAGTTTAAAATGTTCTGTCTGGAGGAAATATTTAAAAGACAACAGGATATCGGTATTTCTTTTTCCAAGGTTGATAATAACTCTATTTCGCAGAGTCTAATTTATCTTCCACTTCGAAGTTTCCGCAGATAAAAGCACCTTCAGCAATATCAATACGTGCTGTTTTCACATCACCTCGAATTTTCCCGGTTGATGACAATGCTACTTTGGAAGCTGCATGTATCTTTCCTCGAACTTCACCTGAAATCATGATTTCTTTAACTTCAATATTTCCTTCTACATATCCGCTATGTTCCACGATTAGTTTTCCATTTCGCAGAACGACTTCACCCTCAACACAACCAGCAAGTTTCATATCGCCTTCACCGGTAATATTTCCATTAATAATAAGTCCGTCAGCTATGGTGCTTATTCCGTTCGAAACTTTTTCCATTTAGGCCTCCTTGAAATATCTAATCCGTACTATAAAAATAAAATTAGTCAGATTGAATTTAATCACTTCGAAGATAATAGATCAAGGTAAAAGTCATATTGGTAGAAAGGAGTTGCGCTCCTTCTATATATTGACCTCCGTTTATCTGTTTATTAATATCCTATCAGTTTGGAGAAATAATATGGATAGCAAAAAAAACGATGCAAAGATAAATCTTGAGGTCGATCTGGGACCATTGCATTTGAGTAATCCAGCGACGGTAGCATCGGGTACTTTTGGATATGGTATCGAATTTTCTGAATTTATTGATTTGGATAAAATCGGAGCTATTTTTGTGAAGGGTTTAACCGTTGAACCCAGATCAGGACACCCTCAGCAACGGCTTTCAGAAACGCCTGCTGGTTTATTGAATTGCATCGGTCTTCAGAATGTTGGGATTGAATCGTTTATCAGGGACAAATTACCATCGCTCAAGCAATGGAACACTAAAATTATAGCAAATATAAGTGGCGCTACAGAAGAAGAATACGTATATCTTACGCAACAAATCAACCAGGCAGAAGGCATTGCGGCTTTAGAAGTAAACATATCCTGTCCCAATATTGATGCGGGCGGAATGGCTATTGGAACGAATGCCGTTTTAACAGAAAAGTTAACCGAACGGATCCGGCAGAATACAGAATTGCCAATAATCGTAAAATTGACGCCCAATGTAACAGATATCGTCACTATAGCAAAAGCAGCCTGGAACGGGGGAGCGGATATTCTATCACTCATCAATACGCTACTTGGAATGGCTATTGATGCAGAAACATGGAAACCAGTGCTTTCCAATGTCACCGGTGGTCTTTCAGGTCCGGCAATAAAGCCGGTTGCGCTGCGATGTGTGTGGGCGGTCAGCCAGAATGTTCCGTTGCCGTTAATTGGTATGGGAGGTATTTCAACGGGTACGGATGCAGTGGAATTTATGCTTGCAGGTGCTTCTGCAATATCCATAGGGACAGCAAACTTTATTAATCCTGATGCTGCAAACATAATAATATCACAGATGTCGGAGTATTGCTTTCGACATGACATCTCAGATATCAGGGAAATAACTGGGCGATTACATGTAAATCCTTGATATAAAATATGAAAGGTTTGTTATGAATAAAGAGCGTGTTTTCGAGATACTCCGCGAAACAAATGCACTATTGGAAGGTCATTTTAAGTTAAGCTCCGGTAAACACTCCAATAAATATCTTCAATGCGCTCGGGTATTACAGTTCCCAACTCATGCCCGTATACTGGGAAAACTACTTGGCCAGCGCTTTTCAGACATGAATATTGACGGAGTCATTGCACCTGCAATCGGTGGAATTATCATTGCACATGAAGTTGCTGGTGCACTTGGTGTGCGTGCAATTTTTGGAGAGCGTAATGAAGGAAGAATGAGTTTACGCCGGGGATTTCAGATTTCCAGAGGCGAACGATTTCTTGTTATTGAAGACGTGATTACAACAGGAAAATCAACTCGAGAAATCATAGAGTTACTTTATTCGTTCGAAGGTATATTAGCTGGCGTTTGCGCCATCGCCGACAGATCAAATTCAGCGCTCAATCTGCCCTGTCATCCGGAATCTCTGGTTCAACTTGACGTTTCCAATTGGGATCCCGATGAATGCCCATTATGTAAAGCGAATTATCCTTTAACAACCCCAGGATCACGATTTTTGAAGTAAAATCATGTGAGTATCGACCTAATCATCATTATTTTTTAAAGCAACCACAGCAGTCCCGTACGCAAGCAATTCGGCCGCACCACGCATGATTTCTGAAGATGCAAACCGTAAAGCGACCACAGCGTTCGCGCCTTGATTCATCGCTTCTTCACACATTCTATCAAGGGCTTGTTCTCGCGTCTCTGCCAACATTTTCGTATAATCCGAAATTTCACCACCAACTAGATTTCTCAGGCTCGCTAAAATATCGTGACAAATGTTTCTGGCTCTGACTGCGTTACCTCTAACTAGCCCAATACACTTTGTTATCGTATAACCTGGTATTTCATCTGACGTTGTAATGATCATCGCTTTACCTCCTGACATCCTTATACCTTTCCATTCGAAACGCTCGTATCCTTTCTCTGATGACAGAAACTAACAAAACTCCCAGTCCAAGTATGGAAACAGGAATTCCCATGCGAACCCAAATCGGCTGTGCAGGATTAAAAATTATATCACTGATAAGCCATATTATGATTCCTATAAAAACAATCAAACCACCGGATACTGTAAAAAACCATCCGAGTTTTCTTTCAAGTCGGTTATAAATACCCGCCCAATATCCTTCCCAAAATTTGTCCTCCAAGCTGAAAACGTGAGTTGTATCAGCAACTTTATTAATTTGTTTAAAACTTTCCAGTTCCGATCGACAACGATCGCAATTGTTCAAGTGGGTTTCCAATTCAGCAATTTCAACTGGATCAAGTTCTCCATCAAGATATCCCATAATCATTTTCTGATAGTCTTCACAATTCACTCTGCACCTCCAGAGATGAAATCGAGTGAGCGTTCAAGATGTTGTCTGAGCGCTTTTCGAGCATAGAATAATCGTGACATTACTGTGCCTTTGGGAATATTGAGGATCTTAGCAATTTCATTGTAGTCAAAGCCCGCAAAATGCTTAAGTTCAATAATTTCCCGATCTTTGGGATCAAGTTTTTCAACCGCCTGACGGACCTTTATTGCGATTTCGTCCCGATGTATTTCACAGTTAAGATCATCCGAACTCCGTGAGATACCTTTGAATTTCTGAATCATGTTTCTGAATCTTGTTCGCTTTCTTATATAATCTCGGCATACGTTCGTAAGTATCCTGTAGAACCAGGGCATAAAGGGAGCATTTAAATCGAAGGTATGTAACGCTCGATACGCTTTGATAAACGCATCCTGAGATAAATCTTTTGCGGTCTCGATATCGCCAACGATTGATACGGCAATTCGAACAGATTGTGTTCGATACCGCTCAACAATTAAACCAAACGCTTGTCGATTACCCATACGGGTATCCAAAATGCAATTGCGAATATCTGTATCATTATTTGTCGTCATTTCGATGTGTGTATCAAGGGTTTCTGCTATCGCTCTGCTCACTGTTAAACCTCCTTCGCTCATTAAATACGAAGGAGGATGGAATACTATTCATGTTTTTTCCTTATGTCTTTTATCTTCTGTTCCATCTCTGATTCAAGCGCACGGATCTCGCCAGCCAGGGATTCCTCAATCTGGTTCCGTTTAAGGTGATAATCTGGCGTATTTCCTGTTTTATTGAGTTCACTGAGGTCTTTTTGAAACATTATCTTTCGTTCGGCGATCTTGGCCATGTACATTTTTCGTAATTCTTCAATGGCAGTTTTTTGTGAATTTGTCAGATCCTTCATCGGATCAGCTTTAGTCACAGATTCGAGAGCCAACTCGTAAGCACTTTTTAACTTATTACTCATATAAACCTCCTCATATTGAAAACTCATAATTTATTACATAGCATTGAAAATATTAAATCAAGGGTGCTTTTTGGAACAAAGATTATTAAACTGAATATGGGGGATAAAAGTGAATAGCCAAACACCCATCGAAACGAAAATAAAACGCAGTAAAATCAGAACGAATCTTGTGCGCGGAATCGCTGTGCTGTTTCCAGTTTATTTGACGTATTTAATGATTCCTTTTTTAATCGCTTTTTTTTCAAAACCTTTAACACCTGCTTTTAAACAAATTTTTCTACGATTACAGATCGATGCACCTCAACCGGTCATAGATACTATTGTCATTTTATCATCTCTGCTTGTTACGATGCTGTTGCTGTTTTTCACCGGTATGATCGCGCAACGGGTAATCGGACGTAAAACGGTAGATTTCTTAGAAAGAATGTTGAACAAACTTCCGATAGTGCGAACAATCTACAAAGCTTTTCGTGAAATAACCAAGATCATGACCGGTGAATCTGTTCAAGCATATGAAAAGGTCGTTTATATCAATCTACCCGACGGAATGGGGAAAGTACTCGGTTTTATCACGGGAACAATCAAAGTGGAAAACAACGAAATGCTTCATACTGTTTTTGTTCCGACTGCACCCAATATCACCAGCGGATTTCTGCTTTTAATGAAACCGGAACAATTGCGATCAGCACAAATTTCTCCCGAAGAGGGAATTCGATTAGTGTTGTCTGCAGGAGTACTAACTAACGATGAAAAATAAAAGGTCTCTGATCAAGATTTTCTGTTGTTTTTGCGCGGCAATTTCCGTCACATTTTTACTTATTGCTGTTCCTTATTTCCTGAAATGGGATACTACATATATCCCAATAACAGGAGAAGGTGAAAGAAATCAGCGTGAAAATTGCCGTCTTTTCGCAGCAACAGTCCGCCCTTCGGAATCAAATGTTTTCATCCATGAAGCATTAAATAGATTTTCCTATCCCACCTATCAGCAGAGAAATGGATGGTCCATCGCTGTGTACAGCGAATATTACAATAATGGCATGATCAGTACGCCGCATCATCCGATGATAATTCGTTCTGAAAAGAATCTTACTGAGGATCGCTATATTTATAAAGCAGTGACGGAATTGGTCCTTCGTTTAAAACCGCAGGTCGTTGTAGCTCACCAACGCAATGCATCTTCCGGTTGCAGTCAAATGGCCAATCCGCATCCATTTTATCAGGAGTTGAATGGAAAACATTATGTATTCATCCACAACGGCGGTGTCTGGGGATCTGATCTTGATTTTTTAATCCGGGAATTAATAGGGAATTACGGATCACCTAAAAGTTGCCCGGATGACCCCATAGATAGTGAATACTTGTTTCTTTATCTGCTGAAAATTATTGATAAAAATCATGAAACACCTTTGGATGCAAGTATCATTTGGGGGAAAACATTACTTAGCCATTTTACCAATCAATGGAACGGATTGAATTTTATTTTAAGTGACGGTGAAACAGTATGGACGTGTCGTTGTTCCTTTAACAACAACAGCTTTCCTTTAAACTATACGACATTGGGACATTCCGGTGGATATGCCATATCGACGGAACCGCTTGATTATAACTGGACACCTATGGAAAACTTTACTGTCACTGAGTTTAAAGTTGGCAGTTACCCGCAGATATGTAAGTTCTGGATGCCAGAACTCCAGGAAGACGGCTTTTGAAACTTCCGATTCATAGGTTTGAGTTCATTTGTATCGCTCTTTTTATCAGTTTGCTCGGTTGTATTCCTGTCATCGATATCAATGAATTGGAATCGTCGCCACATCCTGCATATCAGGGGAAAACTGTTGCTGAAGCCTTAAATTCCCCCTTTTCAGAAAAACTCGGCAATAAAAAGATCGATTCATATCCCGTCTTTCTCGGCCGTTCTTCCATTCAGATGTATCGTCGATTTTTAAGTCCTTCTATCAGCAGTGGTTGTCCTTGTTATCCTTCATGTTCAAATTATATGGAATTGGCACTTATCAAGTATGGACTTGTTCGGGGTATGATAATCGGTATGGAGCGTCTGCTGAGAGAACCTGGTGAAATCATGCACGGTACTGTGATCATAACCGATACTGGACCAAAGATTTATGATCCAATCGAAGCCAACACGTATTGGTGGGAAAAATAAAGTGAATCGGTTTCGGATTACTTTTTTCATTTTCCTTATGAATTTTGTTGCAGGAGTGTATGCGGACCCCGAATCACTTTATGGATTCGGCGTTTTTTTGGAATCTGAAGGAGACTACTTTCGAGCGGTCACTGAATACAAACGCTATTTGTATTTGTACCCAGAGGAACCAAGAATATTTGAATGCCGTTTCCGGATTGGAAGATGTTATGTGGAAGAAAACGACTATTTTGAAGCGATGAAACATTTCACAGAACTTATCAATACAGCACCGAATCTGGATTGGGCTCAAATAGCTCGCTATTCATTGAGTGAGGTGTTTTACCGGCAAAACAGTTACCAGCAATCCTTGCATGAATTGTCTTTGTTAAAACGTGCACATATTAATCATCAACGTGTGTTTTCTATCGAATATAGTGAAATGTGGTGCCATTTAAGAAAGAAACAGATTGAAGAAGCCGTTAGTGTCATAAGAAACGGAGACTGGTCTCAAGAACTGAATAATGTCATGCTTTTAGAAAATAAAATTGAGGAATTAAAACGAATACCGATGAAAAAACCATCCGTAGCCGGATCGCTGTCAGCAATTTTTCCTGGAGCAGGACAACTTTACTGTGGGCGCATTCGGGATTCGATATCTTCATTCTTAATTAACGGTCTTTTTATTGGAGCGATAATTTATTCGGCAAATGAAAATCATCAGAGTGAGGCGTTGATTTTGGGTTTTTTCGAAATCAGCTGGTATTCGGCAAACATCTATCATGCCATCAATCTTGCTTATAAAGTTAATGAGAATGCTTACAATCGGCATTTGCGTTATTTAGAAAGGACATGGGGAAAACCTTACGATAATTCTGTATGGTTTCCAGATTAACACTTGACCGATGACGCTGCTGCTCATACACTTCTAACCCATGGCTCGCGTACTTTTTCTGCAAAATATTTGGACCGAAAATCTTGGTCCGATGTACCTCTCGTCTGCGGTTACTAAGGAGGGTCACGAGTGTAAACTGATTATTGAAAGCAATCGAAAAGAAAACCGCGAAATTATCGACTTCAAACCTGATATCATCGCTTTTTCATGTGCAACGGGAACACATCGGTGGGCACAAAAAAGAGCCAGTGAGCTGAAATCATTATGCAATGTTCCAATCATTCTGGGTGGATCACATGCAACATATTATCCCGAAGTCATTGAATCGGAGTCTATAGATATCATTTGCCGAGGAGAAGGTGAAAAAACCTTTATCGACTTGCTGAACCATATTGATAAAAATGCAGACTATACATCCATTCCAAATTTGTGGATGAAAATAAACGGACGGATTATAAAAAATGAATTACGGAACCTTATTGAAGATCTGGATTCTCTTCCACCTCCAGATCGAGATTTATATTATCGATATGATTATTTAAAAAACAATGAAAACAAATCCTTCATATCCGGAAGAGGATGTCCCTACTCGTGTAGATATTGTTCCATTGCAGGACTTCGTGAAATGTATAAGGGAAAAGGGTGTTTCGTACGCTTTCATTCACCGGAGCGTGTTATCGAAGATATTGAAACCGTCAGAAAAAAGTATGGCGTGAAAACCGTTATTTTTCAGGATGACACATTCATTATTGGAGAAGAACGTCTGTTTAAACTTCTTTCCATGTATGCTCAAAAACTCCGATTACCGTTTGTCTGTCATGTACGGGCAGATGTACTGACAACCGATATCGCAAAAGCTCTCAAAGATGCTGGCTGCCATAGTGTTGATTTTGGATTGGAAAGTGGTGATGAAGGCTTGCGGCAACGAGTACTGGGGAAAAATGTTACCGATGAACACATTATACATGCTGCATCCGTTCTTCATTCCGCTGGAATTCGATTCAGAACTACCAATATGTTTGGACTTCCGGGTGAAACGATACAGCAAGCTTGGAAAACGGTAACACTAAATCAGAAAATCTCGACGGATTTCCCCTCTGCATCCGTTTATCAACCTTATCCAAGAACAGCACTCGGCGATCAGGTAATACGGGAAGGACTTGTCGGTAAAGACTATGGTGTCAATTCAATAGGCACATCATTTTTCCGCAGCAGTATTCTTACTCAAAGTGATCAACGGTCCTTTGTCAATTTGCAAAAATTTTTCTGGCCCGCAGTTCGATTTCCAAAATTAAAGCGCCTGATAGCGTTCCTTATAAAACTGCCGCCTAATCCAATCTATGAAGCAGTATTTCTGTTTTTTTATGGGATAAATTATGCGTTAAGTGAGAAAATATCACTCAAACGGGTTGTCAACATCGGCATCCATACCGCGCGATCGCTGTTTTTTAGCAAGACAGGTTGATATGACTGAAAAATCATCCATTGTGCTGTTAAATCCTCCCGCTGACGAAATCGTCATAAGAGATAACTATTGCTCCAAAGTTTCGCAGGCATTTTATATAAATCATCCCATTGACCTGCTCATTCAAAGCGGTTTCTTAAACAAATACTTTAACGTTCACGTCATTGATGCCATCGTCTCCAAAATGCCGTTTGAAACCTGCTTGAAAAAAATCGCTGAACTGAATCCCAAAGCCGTCTACGCACTCGCCGGCAATGCTTCATGGAATTCAGACTTACATTTTTTCAAAGTTTTAAAACATCGTTTCCCCAACATTATTCTTGCGGTCAGCGGTGATATATTTCTTGAAAACCCTGAGGATATTTTGAAAGATATTCAGGAAATAGATATTGTCATTACAGATTTCACATTGCCAACACTGACTGATTTTTTAAACGGGAACGATACAAATCTCAATCAGGTGCTTTTTCGCCACAATGCTGAGATTGTAGATCGACGTACAACATACAAAGGTTCGACCGATTTTACTATACCCTGTCCCTTGCACGATCGTTTTGTGAAATATGACTATCGTTATCCATTTGTTAAACGCAAACCATTCGCAACCGTAATGACAGAATATGGTTGTCCGTATCATTGTGCTTTCTGTGTCATGGGAACGCTGGGTCATAAGGTGCGCCCTGTCGATAATGTTGTCGAAGAACTATCATACGTGAGTGATCTGGGTATCAGAGATGTGTTCTTTGTGGATCAATCATTCGGCAATAACCGGAATCGCACAGCAGAGTTATGCAAATCGATCTATAATCGCTTCCCTTATCTGAGATGGATTTGTTTTTCGCGCGTTGATCTGGTGCATGAAGAGGTTCTTCGAGAGATGAAGCTTGCTGGTTGCCATACCATTATATTTGGTGTCGAAACAGCAAATGAAATTATGCTCGATAAATATCGAAAAGGATATCACCTTGAGCAGGTAAAATCCGTTTTTTCACTCATGAAGCGTCTGAAAATACGTTCGGTTGCAACATTTTTACTCGGATTGCCTGGCGAAACCTGGCAATCAGCCTGTGAAACTATCGAGTTTGCGAAAGTACTGAATTGCGATTTTGCATCCATTAATGTAGCTGTGCCCAGAATGGGAACGGATTTGAGAAAATGGGCTATTGAAAAAGGATACATCGATCCTGATCATAAGCAGTTTGACCAGAGTGGAACAGAAGTAATCATGGAAACAGAACAACTCAGCCGAGATGAACTGCAAAAGTTGAAAAGAAAGGCTGTGAGAGACTTATATCTGCGTCCCGGTTATCTTCTTCGAAGACTTTTATCCATCCGATCTGTTTCGGAACTGTCAATCCAATGTCATGAAGGATTTAATCTTTTTAAAAAACTATTCTCATACCACCATGACAATTCAAAAAACAAACAATAACATTATTCTCGTTTTTGGCCTGTTAATTGTTTTTGTTGCCGGTCTGATCAGATTTTGGCATCTGGATATGGATCCCCCTGTTTCTTTGGGACTTCATTTCATTTCTGATGAAGGTTGGTGGTCTCACAATGCCAGAAACAAAATCCTCTTCGGTCAATGGAAGTTGGATGAATTCAATCAAGGGTTGTTGGTAAGTCCAACTTATTGCTATGCAACTTACATCGCTTTCAAGGTTTTTGGTGTCGGACTTGCGTCTGCCCGGATCGTACCGGCTATTTCAGGTTTTTTGTCTGTTTTACTCTTTGGAATGATTCTAAAACAAAAGAAGATTCCAGATTATATCATTCTTATGTCAATGTTGTTTCTAGGATTCAGTTTTGGATTCGTTACCTTAAATCGAATAGCCTACGTTGATTCAACGGCCTTTTTATTCATCTTATCAGCCTGGTGGTTTCTTGAGAACAGACGGTATGGATCATGGAAAATTATTCTGGCAGGTATCGCATCAGGGTTGGCTCTGGTAACGAAATCCTATGTATTAACTCTACTGCCGATATTCATCATACTTCTTTTCGTTCGAGCTGTTTCCCGGAAAACATCGATTATACAAATTCTTAGTCATTGTGTTCTGTTTTCCATTGGTGTCGGTATAGTGGGAATAATCTGGTATATTGCAGTCTATATTCCCAATAGCGTTGAATATAAGATTATGTACTATCTCTGGAAAGACGGTAATGTGCCAGGATCTATCAGACAAGCTGTCAGAAATATACCGGCATTTTTCTTTCAAAAACGAAGTGATGGAGTATATTTATCGCGTTTCGTTCTATTAAATTTCCCTCTTTTCATTCTATTATGGTACCGATGCATCCAACTTTCCGGCCGTGATAAAGGATCAATCAAAAACGCGCTTAGGCAAATACCATTTTTTGAGAAGGAAGCATTTATCTGGTTGTTTATGCTGATTATGTGCATTGCACCTTTGACCGCCAAACCATTCAGACGATACATTTTTCTTTATCCTCCACTAATTCTCATTGCGGTTTCCACCATAACGGCAACAACGAGAACCTTATCCTCGTCTAAAACAACGATGTCGTTCAAGTTCATTCGCACATTTATTTGGGTTATTTTTCCGATTTTATTATTGACACCTTTCGTTTCCAGAAATTTATTTCCAATTTCTGAAAATCTCTCAATCAATAAGTTCCAGATCCATTCCTCCCAGACAATTTCATCACAGTTTATAATTTCCATTGCTGTTGTTTCGTTAATTTTTTTATTGCTGTCTTTTCTTCCCAGACCACGTATCAGCGTTAAAACTTCCAATCGAAGTCTTTTCATCCTAGTTTTGTTTTTGTTGTTTAATGGATTATTCCTTTGGAATATGTTTTCGTACAGCACTGACAGTATGAAACAGACTTCCAAAGAGCTGGGAAATCAGTATTTTAAACCCGGCACAATTGTATTGGGCGGTATTGCGGACACACTATGTCTGGAAAACAAAGCTCGAGCTATAGCCATTTGGGGACGAGAAGAAGCTGAAAGGGTTCTCAATGAAAATCCAGTGGAACGTTTCAACCCGGATTATTTACTAATATTGATATCTATTGACGGTATACCTTGGGGAGCTGAGGACCGGTACTTACGCTATGCGGACAAA
The DNA here is from genome assembly GCA_016929305.1 of candidate division CSSED10-310 bacterium. GTDB lineage: Bacteria > CSSED10-310 > CSSED10-310 > CSSED10-310 > JAFGJC01 > JAFGJC01. Next base: position 15,725 of record JAFGJC010000176.1, read on the forward strand.
AACAATTTTATAAAAGAAATACGTTTACTGCCGTTGCCTGATGGCAACCATAGAGTAATTTCACAGCTATACTCGCTTAAACCTTAAGACACATAAGAATTTTAGCTAATGCTAATTTCAGACCTTACTTCGCCTGAAAACGGGAACAACCATCATGAGCGAAACAATAAAGAGAATGATGATAATCGATGTCGACGAGGTACTGGGTATAGGTGGTGGCGGTGTGGGGACTACGGTGGGTGTAGGCGTTCCCGCATAGCAGTAATCGTAAATTTGGACATTATCCAGGAAAACCATCGGTTCCATGGGATCATCAGGATCTGGATCTGGCATTGTCACGGGAAAGTCTGAGCGGAACCGTAATCTGACGAAACTTTCACCCGAAAATTGCTCCAGATTGATTTTATCATTGAACCATATATTAGCGC
>JAFGJC010000177.1 GCA_016929305.1 candidate division CSSED10-310 bacterium
ACACACTCAATAAAGGTTTATCCGAAGTGAATGGGGAATATATCGCATTTTTAGACGCTGATGATATATGGATCGAGAATAAACTCGAGCTTCAGATGAAAGCAATGGATGATCACAATGTGGATATGATTTTTGGGCATATACAACAATTTATAAGCCCGGAGTTCAATGATGAAGACAAATTTAAACGACATTGCCCGGATGAACTCATGCCAGGCTATTCCAGGGATACATTGTTCATCAAGAAAAAAACCTTCGTTCAGGTGGGGCCATTTTCCACAAATTATCAGGTGGGTGAATTTATTGACTGGTATATCAAAGCAAAGAATTTAGGTCTTAAATCATTCATGCTGCCTGATATTCTTGTTAAACGTCGAATACACAAAACAAATACAACCGGGCAGAATACCGGATCAAAAATTGATTATGTCAGAATATTAAAAGCCGGCCTTGATCTACACCGTGCCAAAAACAAGAAATAGTATGAAAGAGTGGCGTTTCTATATAAAATTTTATAAGGACTCCTGGTATAGACTCCTGTTGACGATTCTTTTATCGATGGGGCAATCACTTTTTGTGCTGCCAATCGCATTTCTTGTTAAAACTATATTCGATCATATTATCCCCCAAAAAGATTTTAGTCATTTACTTCTAATCGGTTCGGTGATATTAGTATTACAGATCGGCAATAGTGCTCTTATGCTCTATGTACGATCTGAATCGCTTCGTATCACAAAAATTGTGATTAAACAAATTCGAGAAGAAATATTGAAACGGTTTTACACATTCTCCCAGGCTTTCTATAACAAGGCTGATCGCAGTATATTGCACACTGAGGTCGTACAGGATACGTTACGTTTGGACATAATGAGCAACGCGCTTGTCGCGATTTTCATTCCTGCGTTTGTATTAAGTGTGACACTTGTTATTGTGTTGATTTATCTGAACTGGATGCTTTCTTTAATATTGCTATTTACGGCGCCGCTTTTATTTTGGTTTTCAAGGACAATAAACAAAAAGATGAAACAGCATATTCGCAGGTTTCAACGGTCTTTTGAAGACTTTAGCAAAGGAATGCTTTTCGTCCTCCAGATGATGGACCTGACACGGTTATCAACCGCCGAGGGGTATGAAATTCATCGTCAAAAAAAGAAATTGGAAGAACTTCGTTTGGATAGCAAACGCATGGCGTTGTTCTTCGATATCTTTGCTAAAACTCAAGAAGGGATTACGATATTTGCCGGTGTTCTCATATTAATCATTGGTGGCTGGGCTGTCAGTGTGGGCAGGATGACGCTGGGTGAATTAATTGCATTCTATTTTATTGTTGGACTATTGCGAAGGCAATTTCAGCAGGTGACAACAGCGATCCCGCAGATTGTCGAAGGTACAGAGTCGTTACATACGTTGTATAACCTGGTTCAGATTGAGAAGCCAACGCCTTACAAGGGCAACGAGAAGATTGTATTTCAGGGTGAAATAATTATTAAGGATGTTCACTTTCGATATGACCAGGAATTTATTCTCAAAAATGTTAATCTTCATATTCCATGTAAGGGAGTTGTCGTCATTGTCGGGGCAAATGGTGTTGGTAAAAGTACGCTTATTCATTTAATCTTAGGTTTTTATTCCCCTCAGCATGGGGGATTATTTGCGGATACACACCCATATTCTCATATTGATATGATGCATTTTCGGCGTTCTATTGGTGTGGTTCAACAAAATCCTGTTCTTTTTCAAGGCACGATCCGGGAGAATTTGAAATATGGAGTCGAGACTGTATCTGATCATGATATGAAAAGGGCCGCTCAGATGGCTATAGCAAATGAATTCATTTCCCAATTACCTGATGGATATGACACTTTTTTAGGAGATCGTGGGATAAGACTATCCGGAGGAGAGTGTCAGCGTATTGCCATTGCCCGCGCTTTCTTACGTGAACCAGCTTTGCTATTGTTGGACGAACCAACCAATAACCTCGATGCAGCAGTCATCACAAAATTAATGAGTCATATTAAAACCATGAGTCAGAATAAAGCAGTCTTAATCATTAGCCATGACCCGGAAGTTATTCGCCAGGCAAAGACCGTCTATCGATTAGAGGCCGGACAAATCATTCATTGCGGAACATCTGAAAATTATCTTTCCAATATGCAAAAAGGATGCTGAATGACAAATCCATTGAGAAACAGCTGTTGGCCGACTCCTGAGCAAAGACTTTTATTACATGCGGTACTCCTGAAAGGACAAGATGCCATAAGCGCGTGGGAGCAATGGGCTGCTAAATTAAATTTTGATAAACTTGACTACGGTTCTCAGCGTCTGATACCGCTTTTGTATCGTAATCTGTTGGATCATGGCATTCAACATACTTTGATGGCACGCTATAAAGGCGTTTATCGACGCTTCTGGTTGAGTAATCAATTTTTATTTAATCACATCAAGTCTGTTCTGTCTTCTTTGAATGAAGCAGGCATTAAAACGCTTCTTTTCAAGGGTGCCGGCCTTGTTGTCGGCTATCATCTGAATTATGCATTGCGTCCGATGGATGATATTGATTTTTTAGTGCACAAGGAAGCGGCTCAAACTGCGATCGATGTCATTAAAGATTTGGATTGGTTCCCTCTATATGGCTCTGACAAAGACTTTAATCCAATGAAGAAAGCCGTAATGTATCGTAATCGTAACGGTCAGACGTTAGATTTACATTGGCATTCATTAAATTGTGATTTGACAGGAAAGCACGATGGAGGTTATTGGGAAAGATCTTTTAGTGCGCAGATCGATGAGGTTCCAGTCAGGGTTATGGGATTTACAGACCAACTCATTCATACCTGCGTTCATGGCATCTGGTGGAACGAGATACCACCAATGCGATGGATCGTGGATTCCATTATTCTGCTTGAGAATTCAGGTGCTGTCATCCAGTGGGATTTCCTAATGGAACATTCCAAACAACTACGTGTGACTCTCCCGATGTATCATGGATTACGTTATCTAAAGAATGAGCTTAATGCTCCTGTGCCGGAAGATGTTGTTC
>JAFGJC010000178.1 GCA_016929305.1 candidate division CSSED10-310 bacterium
CAAGTTATTCTGACCGTTTCTTTGCATCTGCTGCCTATTAAAATATAATTTTCGTCAGCACGCAAATTTCATACTCCAGTTACTTCAATCCCTAAAATAACTGATATTTTTTCATGCGGACTATCGGCTAGTATGATGTCAAATCTGATAGATCGCTTAGGATTATTCCTGAAACAGCAAAAACAAAGACCCGGAATTTCATTGTGTCAATGAATGAATCCCGGCGCTTCACTTCGCTTCAGCCGGAATGACAGTTGATATTATTTTGGCATGACAACTATGACATGACGCCAGATCCTGCAGGGCCAGAAACATGCCAGGCCAACGCGTTTACAAGATCACTCTCTCAGGCCATGGTTCCTGCTTTGATGTGCCCCAGAGTGTGCTGATATAATCAATCGAGAACACATCCTCGAATGCATGCAGCCAGTACGCGCCCCTGTCGGTCAGCACAATCTGCTCGCCATCGTCCTTCAGAAATCCAAGAAGAGCCAGCGGTTTCATGTACTTGCCATAAATACTGTCAAAATCCTGTCCGAAGCGCTTTTTGAAATCTTTTTTGGTGAATCGTGTCTCATAAATTCGCCAATATAACCACCCTGCCATCTGCATTTTCTCAGATAAATCAAGCGATAACGCTATGGCCATCCGGCCGTTTTCAAATGCTTTGATATATTCGCCGACATTAAAAGTATTCAGGTAAAAAATATCTTTCAGATATGAACTGCCGCTGGCACCAAATCCCACATAAAGCGGCACGGTCACGGAGCAGTATTTGGGAATATCCTTTTTCGTAAATGCCCAGACGGATGTCCTGTCAAATCCGGCATCATAAAATATATGTTCCAGGAGATTCAGCATTTTTCTCCGTTTTACTATTGTTGATAGATTAAAGATAACTTCTCTGCCATGGCTTCCCATTTTTGTGTAAGGAAATTTAAACAATGGATACGCTGCAATCTGGTCAACTCCCATATCAACCAGCATGTGTCCGGCCTGTTCGATTTCGTGATATGTCTGATCCGGTAATGCAAATATAACATCCGCATTCACACAGTTAAAATGTTTACCAACTGCACGCCGGACCGCCTGTGTTACTTCTTGCGCCGTATACGGTCTTTTGAGCGTCTTCAAATGCCTGTCCTGCAAAGATTCAACACCAATACTCAGGTATTTGACTCCCATGGAAACCAGACCGTTCAGGTTGTCCGCACTTAAGTGATTCGGATGACTTTCCATATGAATTTCGCATTGCATGTTGAAGGTGTCATAGATATGCACAAGTATCGTTTCAATACCGCTGTTGAGCATTGTTGTGGGGGTTCCCCCGCCAATATAAAACGAGGTGACTGCTCGATTGCCAATAATATCAGAATAAACATCGATCTCTTTCTTGACCGCAATGGCGTATTTTCTGGCGATATCGGGGTGATATAACTCTTTATTATAGGGACAGTACGGACATATCCGGTCACAAAATGGGATATGAAGATATATCCCCAATTCATCGATCTGTTGAAATCTTCTGCTTAAATCATCACATGTCGGAGCTCTATCTTCCAATGCTATGTCATACTTTCCAGTAAATAACCTGCAGCTTTGCTTTCTGATGTAATCTTGAATCATGCAGCGCTCCCATTATCATCATAATCTGTTCGGATCAATTGCATTTCCTCTCGATGTAGTTTTTGAAATCGTGTAAAAATGCGATTGCATCTTGTTTAACCTCATGGATATAAGCGCTTTTAAAATACCCGGGTTCCAGCAGACACTCCTGAAAATATTCCAACCGGCAACCTTTCTTTTCTTCAGTTATCTGATAATACCCGGTTGATGATCTGACCTTTGGAATAATCTTAAGGCTGTTTTCGCTCGATATCATCTCGAAAACAATCTTGTTTTCATCAGGCTTCAACGTTCTCCGCCATGTTGACGTGTTTTCAAAAATGAGGAATTTACGGTAAACAAAGCATACATCATACCAATGATCTCCCTGCCGAATGAGTTCAATCGATTGAACATCCGGTGTGTATTCCTGTAAATTCTTAATGTCATATATCAGGTTGACTAAACAGTCAGACTCAGCGGTTACATGAAAACTTCCCCTGAATGAATAGTAGTTATCAGTCTGGATAAATTTATAAGCGACCTCCTTGTCCTGGCTTCCGGATAACAGGATCGGCAAGCTTAACAATGCCGGAATAATCAATCGATGCAGGTTTTTCATTTCCAGATCAGAAATATCTCAATGCATTCAAAATGGCCGATGGTTTTAATTTCAATGTCTGATGAATTTCTGCATAACTTAAATACCCGCAATTGGCGCACAACTCTGGATTATCAGGGTATCTGCAGCAGGTATAGATCACCCCCTTTTCATAAACGCGGCAGATATCCAGAGGCCGTTTCCAATCGTTGTTATAGGCTGATGTCAGACCCGCACGTGAATTGAGTATTTTGTATTTCTTTTTATAGTGCAGCAGTCTGAGTAAAATCGCTTTCCGTTCGTCTGGTTCGATATAGAGCTCATCAAATCCATAATAGGGCGTATGGAAATAAAAAAATGTTCCCCGTATCTGATGGATACCATCGATGAACTCGCAAAATTCCTGTATGTCATCTTTATTATAATTGTTGATGGTATAATTGACATAAAGTGATGCATGGCTTGATTCACAGATATGATTCATAATTTTGCCAAACGTTTTTCCACGCAAGAAATCATGTGTCTTTTCCAGACCGTCAATACTGATAAATACGGTATCGGCAGACGTCTGTAAGGGAAAGGTGCCATTCGTATAAATAATCGCTGCGAGGAATCCAACGTTGTGAGCATATCTTACAAGATCTTCAAGCGTGTATTTTCCGTCATGCCAGAGAAACGGCTCACCACCTTGAAAATAAAGTGTGCGCGCCCCGTTATTGTAAAACGAATGAATGGCAGCGCATATTTCCTCAAAACCTGTGTGGTGTGTTCCTCGTTCGCTGATCCGGCAGTGGCGGCATGTTAAATTACATTGATTGGTAACTGTTATTCCGCAGATCAGCGGCGGTTTTTTTTTGAAGATATTGTGATTGATGATGTATTTGATACCAAACAGCAGATGTCTCACCGTCAACACTTCTCACATTATCGAAAAAATAGGGATTGCGGATTTTGCGGGTACTCCGTCAGTCTTTGTTGTCGGGTGCGGATCATAAGTGAGCGCGGAATTGTTCAGGCGTGTTCTTTTCATCAATTTATTAGAGCATAAAATCACCAGAGACGCAAAAACAACACCGATTACCTTTGCGCCACAACCCGGACAGTTTCTTAAGGGGCTGATCTTACCAGTCGAAATCCCAAGGAAGCATTAGAGCTGTCGGGATAAACGTTCATACGGGCTGCTGAACGTTCCCAACCCGGATATGTCAGAGTACCGCCTTTTGTCAATCGCCCCGGCCCCACGGCGGGTCCTGTATAGTCCGTCTCCGGACCGGTGGGATATATCCCATACCAGTCCCAGCACCACTCACTGATATTACCGTGAACATCTTTAAGATTCCATGGATTCGGCCACTTGCTGCCTGCGGGATAAAAGCTGACCGGATCAGGAACGTTTGCACAAAATGCGCAGTAGAGTTCCAACACCGGATGGGTTCCGGGAATGCAGGAATCGCAGTTACCGCTGTTATAATTCGTTTCATTACACGAAAATGCGGTGGTTGTCCCGGCACGGCAGAAATACTCCCATTCCCCTTCGGTAGGCAAACGGTATCCATTCGCATTAAAATTGCAGAAATGGTCATCATTAATATAATTTGTTGCATCCACTGCATTCATGAAAGAAGCATCCCGATAATAGCAGGGTGTAAATCCATTCTGTATGGATAGGAGGTTTGCAAAAAGTACCGGCATATACCATGTTACATTCTGGACAGGATGTGACATGGTCGGGCTATAAAATGTATCGCTGGGATCGGATGGCAAACTTGGCCGAACAGCTCGAAGATCCGCCCACATCTGCCGCGTGATCTCCGTTTCCATAACCGCAAGATCACGGGTAAGGGTGTGACTGAACTGTGTCTCATCACATTCGTATGTTTCCCGGCATGGCTCGCTAAGGGGCGATCCCTGAGTAAAGGTCCCGGTCGGCATGTACCGCATGTTGCCCACGATCGGGTCGGCAGCCACCAAAAATCCCGCCGGAAGTGGTGTGGCGGTCGGCAGAAGATACAATGTGATATCTGGAACGGTGTTGTCACCCGCCTCAACGGTCAATGGCTCAATACTCTCCGGATAGTATCCTGGAGCGGATGCTTCCAGAGAATAATCTCCGGGATCCACATTCGAAAAAAAGTACTGTCCGAAGCTGTTGGTGACGGTGGTATCCCGCAATGCAGCAAACGTAATGCAACTCAAACCCACTGACAGGCATACCACCATGGGTATCATCATTCGCCGGTTGAAGCGGCGCAACAGGAAAAAACCGAATCCAAGAATCAGCAGACCGAATCCTGTGACACTCAACGTGGGAATCGGCTGAAACGGCTCAATCTGGAGTGTGATCCCGGAATGATCAGCCTGACCATCTTTGTATGCATTACCATGCACGGTTGCGGCGATGGATAGGGAAACCATGCTTAATAAATACACAGACACATAAACCCAAAACCAAACTGAGCGTTTCATATGATCCCTCCTTCTACTATGGTTTTCACCAATTCACCAAGGGATATTACAGGGAATCGTTGAGATTTTTCAAGTAATTTAATGGGTTTTTAAGCCATCAACTCCATTATTATCTGAACTTTTTCAATCGGGATTTCAGGAACGCGATGACAACCATTACGTTTCCTGATACGGTGTCAGCACAGGGCGGCAGATGACAGGAACCAAGTATAACGGAAATCCTGCATGGTCCCCCGCCTGGGAGGTGTCAGACAATGCGATTGACGGATATGCAGGATGCCTTCGGGCACGAAATCCATGATTACCACACCCGTAAAACGGGCTTTGAGATTGTGGAGCGGGATGATGGTTATTTCGATGTGTCCACCGGACCTGCTGCTTATTTTCTGGAATACAACTCATGGTCTGAATCGGAACGGAAAGCGATGAAACATGCTCAAGGCCATATTCTTGATATCGGCTGCGGTGCGGGCCGGCACGCCATTTACCTTCAGTCCAAAGGCTTCACGGTGACCGGTATCGATACCTCGCCGCTCGCCGTTCACGTGTGTAAAGCACGTGGTCTCCAGGACGTCCGCGTTATGCCGATAACGAAGATCAGCCGAAAG
>JAFGJC010000179.1 GCA_016929305.1 candidate division CSSED10-310 bacterium
AGCGGAATTCGGTATATCAGTGCTGAATGATATCATTATTGATCCCCGTGGTTATAACAACAATTATGAACAACCTATTGTCGACACCTACGCCGAACATGAAATAACGAATGATCTAGTGTATGGATCCGTATATTTTGGTGCACGGAGTATAGAATTATCAGAGCAGGAAGCCGGCGCAACATACTGGACATGGCTTGCAAAAACGGGTGAAACATCCTGGGGTGAAACAAATCTGGCGGATTTAAAAAATACTCCGCCTGAATTTGATGAGGGCGGCGATAACACCGGTCCTCTGATTATTGCCGCTACCGCAGAAATTTCGAACAGCCAAGAGAATCAGACAGATGATTCCATCAGTCAATCAAAAGAAAATCTTAAAAAAGATATCATTGAACCTGAAACTAAAAACGCCCGATTGGCAGTCTTCGGTGATTCTGACTGGATCAATAACTTGTATTTCCTTACACTCGGCAATCATGCGCTTGCCTTGAACACCATACACTGGCTTGCGGAGGAATATGATTTGATCGCTATACCTCCCAACGATCCCAGCTATGATCGTATTGAACTGAGCAGTTCAGCGATTTCAAGTGCGTTTTATATTCCTGTTCTGCTGATCCCCTTGATGCTGTCTGTTATTGGATTTGTGAGAATTCACGATCGGAGAAAGCGCGGATGAATAAATATTTAAATGGTGTTCTCCTTGTTATTCTCGTTGTTTTGGGATGTTGGTTTTACTTTTATGAATATAAAGGTTCAGAAAAACGGCAGGCTGTCAAACAGGAAGCAGCCCGTTTGTTTCCCAAGGCAACACCCAGTGCAGCCTCCCGCCTTTCATTCACCCGGCAGGCAACAGCAGATGATCCTTCGCTAGCAGAGACACTTACACCTGTAGTTTATTCATTTGCGCGTGATGATGAAGATTGGATGATGACCGAACCAATCCATACATTGGCTGATACAAATAAAATATCAACATTAGTCAATCAAATTTGTGATCTTAAATATGATCGGGTAATCAGTGAAGTTCCATCTGATCGCGACAAGTATGGGTTAAATCCATGGAGTTTCGAGATACGTTTATATTTAAAAAGTGACAATGAATCTGACATTGAGAGCATCTGCAGATTTGGAGATGAAAATCCTTCTCGGACGGGTTTTTATGCGGAAGTAGTTGGACAATCCAAGATTTATCTTATTCCAAACGACGTGAAAATCATGTTGACGAAAGATACATATACTTACAGAGACAAGCACCTTATCACTTTCAATCCTATGGAAGCTGATTCAATCAATGTCGATTGCCCTACGGCAGTTTCTTATCATTTAATGAAATGCGAGGGCGAATGGTTAATCGATATCCCTGAAAGAACAAAAGCGGACCAGGCAAGAATCAATGAGTTTATATCACTGCTGCAAGCACACGAGATTGCTGGATTCGTCGATGAAAATCCGAAAGGGTATGGCCATTTCGGATTATTATCTCCTTATATGATTTTGACATTTCTGGATCAGGAATCTGCAAAAGAAAGTCAATTGATCGTTGGATCATTAACGGATGCGTCTGGCAAGTTCCGCTATGCAAAGCATTCCAAATTCGTTAATGTTTTCAAAATTGAAACTGATCTGCTCGACAGGATTCCTCAAACGATGTTCGAAATTCGTGACAAGTCAGTGTGTCAATTCGAGCGCGAACGGGTGGGGAGAATCGAATTGCATTCACCAAAAGGTGATTTTGTATTGATTCGCGAAAATAATTCAGATTGGGTACTTACATCTCCTCATCGGCTTGATGCGGATGATTTGCAAGTAGGCGCACTTCTTTCGGATTTGGCATTTCTAAAGGCAACCGGACTTAAACCGACTGAAGCCGAATTCGGTGAGTCATATGCTAAAATATTGCTTTCGGATCCGGATACGGACACAAAAATCGTCCAGCTTATAATTGGTGAACATCCTGCAGACGGTGTCGGTCGATGGGCAAAGACAAATCTGGAAGATACTGTTTTTCGAATATCAGACAGCGATATCGATAGATTGTTAAAGAATGAATTGGAGCTTCGAAACAAGGAGTTGATTTCAGTCGAACGAAATGAAATCAAGGAGATTACCATCAAGAAACCTGAATGTACATTGATCTTAGTGCCTGATCTGGATGGATGGACAATTATCGAGCCTAAAAACGCTGATATTGATGAAGAAATTTTAGACAACTTGTTTTGGGCTATCTATCGACTTAAATACGACACCATTGAATCTGAAGATATCTCGCACTTGGAGATTTTTGGGTTGGATGAACCCCAGACCACCTTGGAGATCAAGCTTTCCGATAAATCGATTGGTCCTATTCGATTCGGAAATCCAATCATTAATAGTGATAGTATCTATGCTTATCAGGAAGACAGCGGAATAATCGTAGGTATACATAAAAAGACTGTTGAAAATCTCAGACAATTTTCCTGCAATAAACTCAAATAATTAATTGGAATCTTTTTAATATAATCTGAGTAAGAAGCAGCTTTATTTCTCGTGTAAGTTATCTGGTCTTTATCCATTCCGGTTTCTGTTGAATCGTATTATACGGTTGAGTAAATGCCATAAGTAAGTTATTATCATATAGATTTTAATTTCAGGAGTCATATATGGATTATGCTGAATTAGCACCTCTGCTTGTAAAAGACGCGCTTCGAATAAAAGAAAACGAATTGATCGAGATCACACTTACCGGTGAAAAAGATTATTTTTCATTTGTTGATGAATTCACTTTATGTGTATCCAAAGTGGGTGCATTCCCAACGATCCGTTTAAACACACCATCATATCGCCGCCGATATTTGAAGGAAATTCCCGAGAAATTTCTCAATCGCACACCACCGCATGCATTGCGGAGAATTAAAGATTTTCACCGGCATATCAATATTATTGCTGACGACCCCGATCCAATGTTCAAAGACGTGTCAACAAGAAAATATCAAATATCCAAAGAAGCGCGCCGCCCCATTGATGAACAGATTCAAAGGCGGAACATGTCAAGTCTCTATCTTCCAACGCCGGAACTGGCAGATTTTTTCAAAATTCCGCGTGAACTTTTCGTGGATTATCTTCAAAAAAGTCTTTTTATTGATTACGATGCATTAAGAAAACAATGTAAAGCGCTTGCCTTGCTGTTAAAAAAATCAAAACGCGCTATCAAAATAATAACCGGCGATCAATTTGAGCTGGAGTTTTTCATTACAGGTCGACCGATTTTTATCGAAGATGGTTCTCGGAATCTTCCGGCCGGATCTGTATTTCTTGCACCTTTGGAACAATCCGTTAACGGCTCCGTCTTACTCGATTCCGTGAATCTGAATGGAAAAACCATATCGGGATTGATTCTTAATTTTAATAACGGTCGAATTGAATCAACATCCGCAGAAAAGAATCATAGAATTTTTCAACAGCGTCTTTCAAACGCATACGGAGATAAAGACGTATTTGCGGGATTTGGATTTGGGTTGAACGCTGGTATTGATAAACCGATCGGCTGTGAAATTGTTGATACCAGAGTTTTAGGTTCGATTCATATTTGTATTGGATCCAATCTCATATTCGGCGGCAAGAACTTCTCCGACTTATTTTGGACGATGATCAACTCAGAACCAACGGTTTATATTGATGGTAAAAAAATTATTGATCACTCGCAAATCATTGGAACCCTTGCGAAATTTTAGTTTTTATTTCTTCGTTGTAATTTTTTGCCGATTCCTTTTAATAAGCTCAGGAATCCGAAGCAGTTGGTGACGCGCCAAGACATAATCTGCAGCCTTAATTACCGATGTATCCACAGGATCAACGGCGATGGACAAACGGGAGGCGTGCATAATTTCGATATCACCCTTACTGTCTCCAATAGTTACTACCGAATCAAACGGGTAACCAAGATCGGACAAGAGTCCTTTCAAGACGGAATATTTCCCATCAATGGGAACTTTTATAACCGCGCGCCCTGTACATATATTGTCTTTGAAAATTAAACTGTTGGCGATTCGTATATCCGCCCCTGGAAT
>JAFGJC010000180.1 GCA_016929305.1 candidate division CSSED10-310 bacterium
ATTCCAGAAATAACCTCGTATGGCACGGCCATAAGCAAATGCCATTGACCGGCATTCAACGGCCTTGTTCAGATCGCTTGCGCTGATGTTTGACGCCTCAATAGAAGTAACAAACGAAATACTGAAAAGTATCATGATCATTCCTGCTACGCTCCTAAAATGCACAATGTCAACGTTTCTATTCATAGTGTTCTCCCCTCCGAACATTATCCAATAGTGTATAAATACCGGGAAGCCAATCAACAATTAAAAATCACGACCCAATAACCATATCAAATAGAAAATTGGTGTGCCGACTAAAAACTTTGATATTGTATTCAGTTCGCTTCTATTTGTGCCGCAGAACGTATCCCGCCAGCATGATGGTGATGACGCCAATGATAATTCCCAATCCAACAGGTTGGGATGCCGGCACCTCCGGTGACGGAGTCGGTGTTTCCTGACTCACGCCGTCCCATCCCGCCAGGCGTGCCATCAGCCACCATACCGCCCGTCCTTTCAACACGCAGTTGATGGTCTCCGGCGACGCAGCCGTACCCGAATGTGCGCAGTCGCTGCAGCCGCTGTAACCGCTGACACCATTGCCTGTAGTGAGCATTTCCAGCTCCGAACCGGTATTGGCACCGCACCATTCGACGCCCCAGTTATTGGTACGCCCGGGATTATAATCCAGATTGTCCCACATCGGAAGATCGAAATAATAGCTGCCGTCCGGATCGAAACTTTCAATATCAGAAAAATCAAAGAGAATCCGGTTGTTGGCGATACAGTGCGCCCGGATCTGCTCATTGCTGACGTCAATGGGACCGCCTTCGCCGTACCCCTCCGCATGACCGGTCATGAAGATGAAATGCACGTCCGGATATTCCGCGACCAGAATTTCCATATTTGTCAGATACCGGTCGATATCATGCCCGTAGATACTGCACCAGGACCATATCACGACATTCACGTGCGCATTGGCAGGTTCGTCCAGCAGGTTACGGGTGCCGGTTACCCAGGGCGTTACACCGAACCCATCAATATAATCCCCGGTACTTAAATCGGAACAGTCTGCGGGTATGCCGTAATCATCAAGATCCAGACCGGTGGTCCCGCTGTCCGACCACGCATACTCATCGCCAAAATCAGGATAACTGTACAATGCGTTCATACCTGTGACCAATTGACTGCCGTGGGACGTATGCTGATAAACACAGTGCAGATTGGCCTGTGCCTGATCGATCCAGTAATCCGGTATCTGGTCAAGATCGCAGCAACTATGATCGATGATCAGCGGGGACTGCGCCCACACGCCGCCGGCCAGACATCCGAATACAGCAACACACCACACAACACTCCGCCACGCAAAGCAAATCTTCATGATGAACCTCCTTCGAAAATCCTATCATCTAGTAACACATTATGCATAAAAAGTAAATCGGTAACAGACTCGGGTCATGACATTATAAATACCGGAAAGATGCGAACCGGCAGTCAATGATGACAGCATTTTTGCGTCAGCACCGATTTATTACCGGCCCCCCCGGCATCTGGAAGGCTCACGATTGCCAAGTCACCGGCTCTTGCAAAAGGTCAGCGCCGATACGCCCGTTCCCACATTTGCACTACTGGTATTTCGGTCCTTCGAAAATCCTCGATTCCAGCCCGTTCAACTCTTCAACAGCTTTTCGAATGTCTATCGTGGTCGTTTTGGCCGACTCGTATTCTCTCGCCTCCAGCGCATCAAGAAGATCGGATGTCAACGCAATCACATCGGATGACACGCTGTTGACCTTTCCGATGTATTTCTTCATTTTCTCTATGTTGCCCTGCTCCATCGCGATGAGTGCAATCCGGTCAAGCGCTTCAGCAGCCTTCTCCGCCGCTTCTTCTGCGGACATGAAATCCTCCGCCCTTCGACCGCTCTTTCTTCTGTCTTCCACTTTTCAAACCTCCTTTCGCCTTCAAAAACAGCCCGAACGGCTTTTCATTCTGACAATAAAAATAGCATACGATTTTATATGCCGGTTTACAATTGGTTAGTTTGAGATTATTATTCTGATACATTGAACATTTCCAAATCGATCCCGCTCAATCCGGATATTGCCATTAAAAACATTTACAGCAAATATTTAACCATTTTTCATTGATTGATATGTTTATTTCCCCGATAATGAATCTGTGAATAACATCTTTATTTTATTGGTTTTTTCAAGAATGTTCATTGTAAAAGCGGAAAACGTGCTATGGCAAACGAAATCCTGAATGCGGTCAATCCGGAACAGGAAAATTGGAATTTGGGAGATGTGCTGCTGGATCAGTATCGAATTGAGCGGTTGCTGGGCGAAGGCGGTATGGGAAAAGTCTATCTGGTCCGCAGGCAGTCGTTTGACAGAGCTTATTTTGCCATAAAAACGTTACATGCAACCTTGCGCGATGACATGCGGAAAAGACGCCTGTTTCTGAAAGAACTCCAAACCTGGATCGATCTGCATGATCATCCGCATATTACCGCCTTCAGATTTTTCAGAACCATACAAAACCGTCTGGTTATTTTCAGTGAATATGTCGATGGCGGTTCCTTATCGAAATGGATACAAACACACCGCTTACTCACTATCGATAAAATTCTCGACATCGCCATCCAGATTGCCTGGGGACTTTCCGCCGCTCATGTTCAGGGAGTTGTCCATCAGGATATCAAACCCTCCAATATTCTTCTGACCCGTCAGGGTATCGCCAAAATAACGGATTTTGGGCTCTCGCGAGCCATGACGGTTTCCGGATTGGCGCAACACCATCACGGTGATTCCAGCAGTTTGCTCGTCACATCCAGCGGCATGACCCCGGCATACGGATCGCCGGAGCAAATCGAAATGCGTAAGTTGGGATATAAAACCGACATGTGGAGCTGGGGGTTGACGATCCTGGAAATGTTCACGGGTGGCGTGACATGGGAGCTGGGCTGTATGGCGCAGTATATCCTGGAACGGCACATGAACATGGGTCCGGTGAAACCATATCCCCTTATTCCGGGGAATCTGCACGGAATTCTGGAGCGTTGTTTTCAGGATGATCCGGAGGATCGCTGGAGCAGCATGGGCGAGATTGCAGACAACCTGATCTCGCTCTACCAGGAAGTAACGAATACCGCATATCCACGGAAGAAACCCAGAGTGATGCTGCGCAAGGAATTGGAAAGCCCCTTTCAGCGAAAGCATTTCAGCGTTGGAGAATGGGACGATCCTTCCGTACTGCTGCAACAGGCAATATCCGAAGCAAAAAAGGATATAACAGACTTGCCGGAGCAGACCAAGGGATTATCAGGATCATGGAAAACCAGAATGCTGTTCGATCTTGAAGTCCTGGAAGAAACCGAAATAATTTATCTGGAATTGATCCGAAACGGAAATGCGAAATATAACATTGATCTGGCAAATGTATTGATCCACAAGGGACTTGTGCTCGAATGCCTGGATGACTGGCCTGGAGCGATCGCACTTCAGCAACAGGGTCTGGAAATATTAGAGAAGGTGCCGGTTCTGAATCTGCCACCCAGGATCTCGTATCACATGCTCAATGCATATTGCTCGACAGCCTGGATGTTAAACGAAATCCATGAATCCGAAGCAGCACTGCATCTTTTGGAAAAAGCCATAAAACATGTAGATACATTCGACGATCCGAACGAAAAATCACGTCAAAACCATATCAGATCCACCATTTACAATGATCTGGGAATCGTCCTGAGGAAACTCGGGCGAGCGAAGGAAGCACAGGATTGGTGTGATAAATCCATTGCTCTGAAGGAGGATCTGGTATACCGGCAGGGATTGAAAAAATTCTCTAACGACCTGTCAGGCGCCTATGACAATAAAAGCAAATTGCTTCAGGAAATGCATCGAATTCCGGAAGCAATCGACTATATGTCACGCGCTATTGATCTTCGGGAAAAGATATATGCCGAGAATAAAAGCCAGATCACAGCAAGAGCACTGGTTCTGGTCTATTCAAACATGGCTGTTTATCTTGCTGGTCTGAAGCGGTTTGAAGAAGCATTGACCAATCTTGAAAAAGCCATACACACCATTGAAAATTTACCGGATGCCGATCAATACTCAGAGATCAACAAAATCATGGCCAAAATTTATAACATTCAGGGGTACGTCCAGTACAATTCCAAGCGAGTTCAGGAAGCAAAGGAAAGCTATACCCGGTCAATCGATCTTTTCGAACGATTGCTCTATGAACAGGGTTTGGAAGATGTCTCGACCGGACTCATGCAAGTCTCTTTAAACCTGGCATTTTTGTATATGCATTCTGGTAATGCTGAGAAAGCATTGAGTATTTACCTCAAGACCGTTCCACTCAGCCGGCATCTTTTTCGCAAAAACCAGCCGGGCACAGCTGGTAACTTGTTAAGCGTGCTGTTAAACCTGGGTGGCACTTATGCGGAAATGGAAAAAAACCTCGAAGCGATTCGAATATATCGAAAAGCTCTGTCCCTGCTCAATTGGCTTTTTACCAAAGTTGGAAAACGGGACCTTCAGATCCGCCGGATCGGTGTCAAACTGGATATCGCCGAATTGACAAAATCCGGACCAACGTATCATTCGATGATAGAGGAAGCACTGCAGGA
>JAFGJC010000181.1 GCA_016929305.1 candidate division CSSED10-310 bacterium
ACCCACAATCGGATCCGTGGAATACAACACGCCGGGATTGGAAAACGGCGTGTTCGTCGGCGTCGCTGTGCGTGTCGGTGTCATCGTCGGGGTGAATGTTGAAGGAAAAGGCGTGTTTGTGGGTGGCACTGCCGTACTGGTCGGCGTTCCCGGCGGTGTTGTCGCAGTTGGAGTCGGAGTGGGCGCGACCGGTGTATACGTCGGTATTCCCGGAGGTGCAGTCGGCGTTTGCGTGGGCGTACGCGTTGGAACCTGATACTCACATCCCCATATCCAAACATCATCCACCTGCCACCACCAGTCAAACTGACCGTAGTAATGAAACCGCACCTTGACATCTCTGGCACCCAGAAAAGATGACAAATCCAGTTCGATCGTTTCCGGACCCGGATAATTCTCGCCGCTCCGGTCAAGAATATTCGTCCAGTTCATGCCTCCATCAGACGACACATCCACTCGCCAATACTCATCGCCACCAAACGCGTAATAAAACATATCCGATTTAAACTCCAGCGTCGCCGCCGTTACTCCTGTCAAATCGAATGACGGCGTCAGCAACTCCGTGTCCATTGTTGTCCCGGGTCCACATTCGTCCGAGTCAGCATCGGCATAATCTCCAATTCCTCCGGTTTTATTAGTATCGTTGTCGCCATCGGATCCTGCCCGCCAGATACAGTCGCCGCCATTGTTGAAAATGGTCCATCCTGTCAAAGGCCATGATGAAAAATCTTCTTTGACCAGCTCGATATAGTCCTGACCAGGTCCGCATGGTGATGTGGGCGTAATCGTTGGCGTTCCCGGCGGTGTTGTCGGGGTGCTCGTTGCCGGCACCGGCGTGGGAGTCCATTTATGATCGTAGTCTAACCAGAATTCCTGGACATCATAACCCCAACTCTCCATGTCCAGAAACCAGGCTCCCCAGAAAAACATCGGACCGAACGGGATCCATGCATCGATATTCGGAAAATCAAACTCCAGAAACGTCAAATATGAACCGCCTGATGGAATATCCAGGATTTCATAGTCCACCTCAGGTGAAAACGACGGCCAGAAATAATACTCTCCCATTATCTCCAATATCCCGAAAATCTCAGCATCCTGCTCCGGCTTGTCATGGTTGTTCAAATACATCTCAGCCTTGAAATGATCGTAGGAAACGAACCCGCCCGTATTCAGAATCATGTCAACATCGATATCCGCAAGCATGTCCGGCTGAACACAAAGTATCAGCATCACAATACAAAAGAAAACATTCACAGATCTCCTCATTAACTTCAAATCATACATCTGTGTCTCCTTTCACGTATGTTTTTCTTGCTTCTGAACATCATCTCTATAAACGATGCATACAGATTTTTTACCGTCCGATGTATACCTTTTTTACAAATGCAGCGCCAAAGGTCACCCGATCGCTCAATATGATGGTTGTCAAAGATCACGATGCACCGCATCACACCTCCCATTGAATATATATTCTGATCATAACATAAGTACTTGCTGGAGTCAGTATCCGGAATCCTGTCGAGGAAAAATAAGGCCGCGCTGCCAGAAATCTATATTTTACAGTAATAGAGTGAATCCTAAGTGATTCCTTTGTATAAAAACCGTTACCGTTTACTTTTCAGGGTTGAGCAAGTAGATACCTGTCTTGTCAAGTGGCGCATAGTATACGGCAAAGTATATGGGATTCGCTGGCGTTGCGGTATACTTGATGATGTTCGCGTCAACGTTTTCGCCATTAAGTCTGGCACCTTTGGCAGGAAGAGAAAAGTATTGGGGTGGTCGAGGATAACATGATGAAGTTGAAACGGGCCAAACACACGAACCTTCTGTCGCCTTAATGATGAACATACCTGATTCTGTCGTTACCTTCGTGCTGAGCGATAACTCTGCATGGATGTCACCAGCCTTTGTCTCGAGCATCGGCTTTTTTGATAAACTACCATTACGAGCTGTCAACTCCCAGTTGGTACCAAAAGCTATGGATTGGCCAGATCGATTCATCTGAAAACCGGAATCTTCAGCCGTAGCGTTAAATTGAAATCCTTCCGATAGATTGACTGAAAACGTGCATTCAGCCGCTCGAATTGGACGCAGACTGAGATGCATCACACTGAAGACAGAGAGAACCGCAATGTTCCAAGATAAAAAAAAGCACCTTGATTTCATTGAAAACCTCCTTCAAGTGATTGGTTAACGGCAATAGTCATGAATACCGTTCGCCCCGTAACCTGCCACCTACGGGAAGGTAAACTTCTTGGTCTAACGATACCCTTTATCTCGGACGGACAGGTTCACGCGGTGGTTAATCAGTGTACAATTAAAATTGATATCTTCCTATGAATTCACGTATCTATTTTACTTCATTATACCTCTGAATTTCTCGAATAAATATTTCAACAATGTGGTGATCATCTTTGTTTGTCGCATACCTCAGGGATTCCTTAAAGTTCTGAAGTGCTTTCTGCCCCTGTCCCATGTTCTTATAGGCATTGCCGATATTTGAGTATGCAAGATACATAATATGATCAGTCGGTTTCATTGTATGCACCCTCGCCAATTCCTGAATCGCTCTGGAAAACTTGCCTAATCGAAGAAAACAGTAACCATAATACTCTTGTACTGCTGCCTTCAGTGTCTCTTGATCATTTTTTGAACAATTGAAGTAGACCTCACACTCACGAATTGCCTTATTGAAGTCTCCTTTTTGTATATAGTATTGGATTCTCTCCCGGTAGTATTGAGAGGTACGGGTCTTATTACTATGTCGAAAAATTTTTCTAAATAACCCGATTACTTCCATATTTTCCACCATTTCTTTCGAGGTGTTTCCCGGCTTCTTGCCGCGCCATCGGGATTTGAGAACATCGCTTTCCCATCACCCATATTCACTGATGAAAGCTGCGCCGAACCAGTACCAGGTGGCAAATACTTCCGTCCGCTCTCCCACCACTTCCTCGCGTAGGATCTTGTCTGATCACGGTCAATTTTAAACATATGACTGCACCGGTCGCAAACGATCCATGGTGTGGACTGGTGTGCAATCCTATCTGCGCAACTGGTGCGGACAAGCATGTTCCGACAGAATTCATCAAAGGATGACACACCCATACTTGCCAATTCGGACCTGTGGTACTGGCAGTAATGCTTCCAGTACTCGGGTGAGCTGACCACATCTTTAGTCGTAAGGAGGTATCCATTTGGCCGGAAGACCTTTTGTTTGCAGATATCGCAAACGCCAGATTCCCGAACTGATTCATCATGATGAGCAGCGGATTTCTTGGTCTTCACCTGGTTTTCCTCAATGAGCGTCCACCCGGTAGCTGGACCACAGGTCGGGCACTGTGGGAAAGTCCTGCCAGCCTCGAAGAACTTAATAGTGCTATTGCGACCGGCGCCTTGGAGTTGTGAGGTGTTGAGACCAATCCCGCTCTCTTCCAGACTTTTCGCCAAAAAATCTGCTATTCCCCCTTCACCACAGAATTCACACTTATAATTACCTGTCTGGGGAACGACTGACCCCGGCGCCAGGTTAGCAATTCCACTCATAGCTTCCTCCTTTCAGATCTGAAACGAACTATTACAAAGCCCCTGCCTGTTTGAGAATATTAACAATTTCGGTATATCCCTTCTTTTGTGCCATCATAAGAGCTGACCAGCCATAGTTGTTCTTTGAATTGATATCGACTTTCCTGGTAAGCAATTCTTTAACAACGTTTGAATTACCGGCTGCTGCAGCCCCCATTAGAGCAGTATCGCCATATTTATTTGACGAATTTATGTCAGCACCTTTGTCCAATAATATCTTCACAATTTCAATATGGTTCAAAATTGATGCATACGTGAGTGCTGAATTGCCTCTGTCATCTTCACCAGCGTCTTTAGCGTTCACGTCTGCACCTTTTTCTATCAATAGCTTTACAATATCGACATGGCCAACAATTGCCGCCACTATAAGAGCTGATCCATAATCCTCTATTTTTGAATTGACATCAGCACCAGAGTTCAGTAGGCTTTCCACTCTTTTTAAATCACCATTCTCGACAGCTGCTAATAAATCGTTATTCATTCCAGCATAAGAAACGGTTAAGATGATAGGCAGTCCTGACAAGAAGGCGAAAAGAGCCAGACAATTAATTAGAGTTTTCATACTTACCACCTTAAGGAAACAATCTTAACGCCGCGAAAGCAGCATTGCATGGTTACGTTGTGTAATATGCTTTTTCTTGCCATCTTGATACTCCTTTCTGCTGTGCCTTTAATTTTTTTATTGTGGCATAACGTTCCAGTAAAGCTGAAAGCCCAAATTTAAATCACGATCTAATCTGATTTTTAACAAACCAGAAAAAAAGAACGATAATCACACTAAAAATCCATGGTCTAAGATGGGATAACGCTGAGACACTAGGGTGATCGAACGCCTTTGTAGCAATGAGGATAGCATCTCGAATTCCCTTGTGAGCTGCATAGATAGAATCAAATTCGTTCATGAGCACTATGGACCTTCCGAGGTCGGCACCAGCTGTTGCTCCGGGATTGTTGTTATTGGGTGCAGGTAGATGATTCACATCTCCGCTGAAGGTAAGATTCGCTAGAAAGTCGCCAGAAGGCTGTTGTTGGAAGTTTACAATGATGTAAGAGGTTCCAAAAATCGTTTCCTTTTTGAGCTTTATCTTGTGCTTGATGTCTTTGTCGGAAAGTGTAACACGATATCCGAATCTCGGGGCTGCACGAACAACAGCATCAAAGGCTTCAGAGAAATCACTGGAAGAAACCTTTATTGGTGGCTGGGGATTATTATCACAGCTGCCTGCAAACAAGATAATTAAAATTAGAAATCGTAATTGAAGTTTGAATGTTAGCCTAATTGAATTCATAGATACTCCTACACTCAAGCTGCTTTGCGAGCATCGACAAGCCGGCGATGGCAACTTTCTGATTGTTGCTTTGGATATAGCCCATTGCATATTTAAGTTTAAAGACTTGGTAAATCCACATGGTGATTCTCATACCTTAGAAATAAGTATCATGAACACCCGGGGACACATTAAAACAAATGCAAATTTCCATTTGAATAGCAACGCTCATTTCAGGATACCGACAAAACTGAACATATTCTGGAAATCTATGTTTTCCTGATGCGCTTGAACATAGCAAATCAAGACACAAAATTCCATTGCAAAAAATAACTTTGAAATAAATCAACGTCGATTAAGGAAGACACACAGGATCAGTTGTATCTATCTGTAAGGGATGAATTTTCCGGACTTCTTTTTACCCCCATTAACAGCCAGATAAAGTTTTACCTCAATGTTTTCTGCTACGTCCAATGGTGTCTTTCCACCCGGATAGATAACGATCGCGCCGCCATCCACACCAATCAATTCGCAGCCCATAATTCTAACAACTCCACCTGGACCTGGCTGTGGAAATCTTTGTATATTTAAATCTATCTGCCGATTTGCTTCAAGATTCTCCCGACTTTTTGCGTTTATGTCTGCTCCTTTTGCAACTAACAATTTTACAGTTTCAAGAGATCCGCTTTTGGCAGCAAAATGTAAAGGAGTCCAGCCGTTATTATCCCGGCATTTAATATCAGATCCTCTAGAAACAAGAAAATCCACAATTTCTAGATTTCCTTTTGAACAAGCCAGGTGAAGAGCTGTCCGAAAATACGAGTTCGGAATACTGATATCAGTGCCATTTGAAACAAGTATTTTAACAAATTCAATGTAACCCCGCTCTGCAGCAAGATGTAATGGTGTATTGCCATTACTGTCTATACTATTAACATTGGCACCTTTAGATATCATTAGCTTTAAAATTTCTAAAGCGTTCTTATCAACAGCAATGTGAATCACAGGTATGCCAGATTCAGTTAGTGCGTTAGGATCAGCGCCTTTTAGAAGTAGTTTCTCAGCTTTTTCAAAATTATCAATTTCCAGAGCTCTGACCAGTTTCTCGGTTTTGCTAGCGGCAAAACTCTTGGTCGGACATATATTGCTGACTAAGATGGTTACCAAAAATGTTACAACTATTTCACAGATTTTTCTTCCCGAATTTTTCATATTACTCCTCTTTCAATGAATGTTTTATCACATAACCTCTAGGTGAAAACACTTTTAAAAATACATGATTTCAGCAACGCTGTAGAACACATCCCGCTTAATATATATTCGGATCCGAACTCCCAATGTATATTATTTCGCTCCGTATTCAACAATAAGAGAAGCTATTGTTCCCAGTCCGTTAAGACGGCAGTATTCCAATAGAGTTATTCCTCCTTCTTCAGCACGCACAATCTGACCGGGTTTTCCTGTCGAAAGCAATACAAAACCTCCTGTCTTCTTTTCACCAGCGGGTTCAAATCCGGCAACCCTCACGAGGTTGGGGTTCGCACCTTCGGACAGCATTACTCTCAGTTTCGAGAGATCCTCGACAGTGGGATTTGATCTCTTGGTTGTTAATCCGCCGCCGTTCATGTTACCAAACATCGACATTGAAATGTAGCTCTGCGGAGCGTGCTTCATTATTTCTCTACCCAGATCCATCGACTTTTCCAAAACCTGCAGCGAATGGAGTTCCTTCTTTATCGTATCCACATCCAATCCGTCCGAATACCAGCTCAGAAAGAACTTAAAAGCCTCGATTGTTCTCTCATTCATTGCCTTATCGTATCTCAGTTGACGTAACCTTTTTTGAGCATCAATTGCAGCGACACCATCAGGATAATCATTTAAAAATAACTCATAAGCATCAATAGAATCTTTTGTTTTAGCTTGTTCAAAGCTTAACGCTTCAAGTTTCACTTTTGCCTGAAACATGTAACTCCCTTGGGGATATTTTTTCAGATATTCCCTAAAAGATTCGATACTGCTCAGATCAAGAGCATACTTCCACTCCAGTTCTTCAATATTATTTTCCGCTTGTGAAATGTATTTACCTTGGGGATTGTTGTTCAGATAATTTGTGTAAGCTTCAATACTGTTCAGATCCAGAGCGGATATCCACTCCAAATCTTCGATTCGTGTTCTTGCCTCAGAAGTATACTCACTATCAGGATATTTGGTCAAAAAAAACTCATAGGACCCCAGAGTATCCTCAGATTTGGCTTTTTTCCACTGATTGTTGACCGTTGCGCATCCCGCAATAAAAAAAGTCAATATTATTGACACAAGAAATATGATTGCCAGCAGTTTACTTCTTGTCATTTTATACCTCCCGGATTTCTTCGATTGCAAGAAACAATTATTTGAAAGTGAACGCGTCGAAAAACGCTCTAAAAACAACTCATATACATCACCTCCCCTTTTTGGGTGGTAAATAAATCCAACATTAGAATCCCTTTCATTGTGTTTCGCTATGAGAACTTCCCGATTGCACAATACTTGGATGAATTCTTTAAGAAGTTGACCGATTATACCTGCTGTCGGCTACCTCTTCATTAACTTGAGATTTTCTTTAGACGGGTGGTTAGGATTAATTTCAAGTAAAGCCTCTAATTCTTTAATTGCTTCATCCTTTTTCCCTTGAACATGAAACAAAATTAAGGCAATGTTTGCACGAGAATCTTGTCCATCAAGACCCCTAGGATCTAACTTAATTGCCTCTCGGTATTCCTGCAATGCATTTTGAATGTCGTTTTTATTATCATAAAGCAATCCGAGCTTAAAATGAGCATCAGCGGCATTAGGCTGTAACCTTAGAACCTCCTTGAACTCAATAATCGCCAGATTTAATTCATCGACATCTGTCCATTTTGTCCTATACGTCTGTTTGGGAAATGTCGAGCCAATTTCTCTGATATTGATATTGTTCTTTTGAGCAGCCTTAAGGTGATAAGCCATACCCAAGTTATAATGAGCATCGACATGATCTTGATCGATAGCGATGGCTTTTTTAAATTCCGCAATGGCTTCATCAATCTTACCCTGACCCATTAATAAAGTGCCTTTATTAAATGCGGACTGGCCTGGAGTTTCAGCCAAACTCAGTGAAACAAAACATATTGAAGAAAAAATAAATAACCCCGCTGTGAATACGGTGAACTCTATCTTAGTTTTACCCATTTTAATTCTCCTTTTCACCCTTGATAAGGTTGTAAAATTTTATTAACCACTTCTCGAAAATGCGTATAACTAAAACGACATTGAAAAGCTCCTTCTGAAAATTCCAAATCTCATTGACACGTTACATCTGTATAAACGATCCAAAACGAAAAGTTACAGTATGTCAAGAACAAAAAATGAGTGTTAAACACTCTAGCATGATATTTGGTTAATGTATTTTTTCAGTAATTCCGCTGAAGATGAAACCCTGCTGCATTTTATATGTCGAAAACCTTATGTTACAGACCGGTAACAAAAAACGCGCCCCAGTGAAAAGGCGAATACCCTTTTTTCATCATTGAAATCTGAGCTTCCTTGAGAGCTTTCGCGGGTCGCATATCATTTTGTATATGATTTTTATAAAAGCGCACGATGATATCTTTTGTCGATTCATCTTCCACCATCCAAAGTGAACTGACAACAGCTTGCGCACCGGCATGGAGAAACCCGGCAGGTAAACCGACATATTCATCGGATTTACGCTTGACTGCGATCAAACCGGTTTCACAAGCGGATAACACCACCAGGCGCGTCTTTTTCAGCTTCATTTTATAAAAAATATCCGGCAGGCTAAGCATTTCACTTGGGGTTTTATTCGATTCGATACAAAACGTGATTGACCTGCCGTCACGTGTAAGCAACCTTTTTGACTCGGACGGATCCTTCTTATTCATTGCCAATTTAAATCCGGATGCATCAGGATTGTTCATGTCAAACACACCATGGCAGGCAAAATGCAGATATCCGGTGTCTGATGATGATTCGATTATTTTTTCATACCGAACTTCATCTTTAATTAAAAAAATGGACTGATCAGAATCAAAAAATTCCCGTATGTTTTGCAGCTCGATTTCTGTATGAGGAAGATCGGCTGTGGGATTGGCTATCGCTGTGATGCCTGCTGCTTTTTCTTCCGGATTCTGGAGTGTATGATAAAGAATAGATGCGTTTGGAATAAATGTGATTTCATAATCTTCTAAAATATACCTTTTCTGATTGCCTTGATTCCGCTTCATCAAATGCAGGGGCAGGATATGCAGCCCTTTGTGAGGTGACAGCAATAATCTTCTTATTCCTTTCTTAATCAGTTTTTTGTCTATCGCATCGAATATTTGCTCGTAAATTTCCTTAAGAATATCCTGCAAACTCTCTTCCCATTGCACCTGTTCAGAAATACCTGATGATTCTGATCGAAGTTTGGCGCATACATTTAACCATCGGCTGGTCAGTCTTTCGAGGTCTTCACTCCTGAACTTCTCATTTATAAAAATCCATCCTTCCTCACTGTCCCTTGAATCAAAAACGGTTATCAACAGTGTACCAAATTCTGTAACACAGAATTCGAGCAGCGCCGCATCCTTTCCCGGCAGAAGTGATCGGATTTTTTCAAAGGTTATTCCCTCCTGAAAAAAGTCTGATCGATATCTTTTGATCTTCTTGATGTGTTTCTCCAATTGACTCCGAATTGTTTTCAGATCTTTGGTAATATCAAGAAATCCACGACTGTTAGGTCCCGGATATTTCAGCTCTCCTTCCAATTCATTAATTCGATCGACGAATCTTCTGTAATCGTTTTGAACTTGTACTGGCGCCATAAGAAGTTTTATCCGATCTAAAGCCATTCGATCCGATAAAAACCTGGCTTTACCTCTATCAAGTATTTCTACTGATTTTTTATGGTTTCCAGTTTTTGCGTGACATAAAGAAGCCAGGTAAAAGATTGAACTTCCCTCCTCCAGAATGTTTTCCCGTGTTTTATGCGTTAAACTTTGTTGATAGAGAAGCTCAAATGACTTTAGCGCTAAATCGAAAGCTGTTTCAGCCTGTTGAAAGTTACCTTGACTGAGATTGATGATACCTAGCTCCCGGTTGATGATCATGTTCTGTCTGGGAAAACTGTACTGGGTATACATCGTTGAAGCTTCCGTCAAATTAGAGACGGCATGTTTCAAATTAGATTGTTTTTTTCCTGATTCTCTTTTTTTATATATAAGACCCAGACTGAGTTTTGTCCTTCCCCAATCATCAGCGGAGAAATTCGGATTAAAAAATTTCAATGCATTGTTATAGAACAGAATAGCTTTTTCAATATTTTCTGCCGGATTCACCTGATGAAAATCCCTGTAAAAATCCCCAAGATTTTCATTTATTCTTGCCCAAAAATCTGGAAATCTGTCTTCCGTCGCTATTTCCAACGCTGTTGTTTCGTATTCAATCGCCTTTTCGAGATTTTTTATTCGATCACCTTCGATGCGAAGATTGAAAATGGTCCCCAGATTCATGAATGCTTTTATCCATAATTCCGGATGGCTTTCCTTATTGGCTACTTCCAGAACATTTTTGTAACATGCAATAGCATCCTCAAGATTATCAGCTCGTTCACCCCACAAGCGTTCTCTATAAGCATTTCCCATGTTAAGCTGAATGATAGCCCAATATACAGGGGATGATTGATGGGTAAATATTTCAAGAGCGTTCCGGAAATGTGAAATAGCACTCTCAAAATTCTCTGCCCTATCACCTCGAAAAGGCTGACATAAAATGATGCCAAGATTAATTTGTGTTCGTCCCCAGTCCTCAGGAAATTTTTCTTGATCGAATATTTCACATGCTTTCCTGAAACAACAGACAGCCCTGTTCAGATTATCCGCACGGTTTCTTCGAACTCTGTACGAATAGACACTGCCGAGATTATTTTGATTTCTAGCCCAGTAGACAGGGAAATACGGTTTTTTAAAAATTTTAAGCGCATTATGATAACACCTTATCGACTTTTCAACATTGTCTGCTGTTTTTTCAAATATATATTTTGCGAATGCCGTTCCTCGATTCATTTGAGCAAATGCCCACTTTTCCGGATGGTTTTCCTGAGTGTATACTTCGAGTGCCTTGGTGTTGTAATCAATGGATTTTTTAAGAGATTGAACCCGGTCGCCATGAAGGCGAAACAAATACAAAACACTCAGGTTAAAGTGTGTTCCCGCTTTCAAAACAGGAAATATTTTACCCACAGGACGTTGGAGTGCATTCTCACCCAGTGCAATACCTTCTTCCATATTTAACGATCTGAAATTGATAGCGTCTTGCCCGTAGAAACCAAGTATTTTATTCAGCAGCTCCATCCAGATCGAAGGATATTTTTCACAATCCACCTGGTGAAAAATGTCCTTCGTAATAGTTACAGCTTCTTTGATACCTTGAGGATTTTGAACTTTTGGAATTTCATATAGTTTTTTTCCCAATTCCAAGGGTATCCTCATGTTAGTTTCTGTCGGCATTTCTTCATCGCAGCCGAACAATGCGCTGATAACTCCATTTTTCAAACAACACCGAAGGAACAATATCTCCGAAGATATATTCTGAACGATATCGTAATTTTTTTGCTGAAGCGCTTTTTTTCGCCAACCATCAAGGAGGTTCAGTGATTGCTGGCTGATGATATTCGGATGATCCCTGAGTTGCCGGTAACGTATCAACAGACTGGGTGCTGCCATAAATTTCCTCAGGATCTCATCCATTTTCATCACCTCTTTAAAATAAATTTCCTGATGAATATTATACTGTTTTAAGTAGAAACCAACAATCCCGGTAACATAATAATCTAAATGCAGAAATGATGATTTGGATGAATTCCATAGCAAAATTGGATGTCCAACCCGGAAAGTGTGTGCTACGTGCCTTCAGTTTTTTCTATAATGAACATATATTATACTGACGTTGAAATTCCAGGTTTGATCACTCAGTCCGGAGGTTGATCATGAAAAATCGGTTGAAACGATTACTGAATATGCCCAGCATGATCATCAGATATCAAATAATGAAAGACTACCCGGAACTCGTCAGCAAGAATGCCCTGAATATCTTAAATAGTGGAAAAGAAGAAAACCAATCGAAAAAAGATTATCAATCTATTCAAATATTATCTAAGGAATCGTTATTTATAGAAAGCTGCCTTCTGAATGGAATTTCCAGAGTATGTTTCGGCTGGAGTGACGATCAGGGGATCAGATTGAATACCTGTATAAGTGAAGAGTTTAAGAATAATCTGGTTGAATTCTCAAGACTGCAAAAATATCCGTCTTCTGACGAAGCCGTAATATTGATAAAAGAACTCCTTAATTCAACGGATAATATTTCATTTCCACATTTATGGGGTGAGCTGAATGTCCTGCTGGGCAACGCATATTATCTAAACCGAAAAACCAATCCATCCGATGTCATCGAGCTGGCTGTTGAATATTTCAAAACCGCTATGACAGTGTTTGATCAGGAATCGTTCCCTGCAATCTGGGGCAGGATTCAGTATTTGCTCGGAAGCGCCTGTTTCTACCGCATTATTGGTAACCGTATCGAAAATCTTGAACGCGCTTTGGAACACTGCCTAAAAGCTTTGCGCATTTTTACGGCTGAAATTCATCCGTATGAATGGGCATTGACATATCATCTTATGGGCAACATATATTCAGAAAGAATCATCGGTGAACACTCTGAAAACAAGGAAAAAGGAATCGAATGTTTTCGAAAAGCCTTGACTGTATTTCAAAAGGATTCATTTCCTCTTGACTGGGCTCTGGTTCAGACGGATATGGCATTGACATACACGGAACGCGTTGAAGGCAATCGCAGTGACAATATTGAACAGAGTCTGCACCATTTCCGGGAAGCGCTTGCGATTCGAACCAGGGAGGCATTCCCTGATGAATGGGGAATGACGATGAACAATATGGGAATCAATTACAATGACCGTATCCGAGGTGACCGGAGTGAAAACCAGGAGATGGCCATTGATTATCTGAACCAGGCGCTGTCAGTACGTTCAAAACGGCATTCACCACGAGAATGGGCAAATACCATGACCAATCTGGGGATTGTGTATAATCAGCGTATTTGGGGAGATCGATCGGCCAACCTTGAGCAAGCGCTTCATTATTGTCATTCCGCCCTGGAAGTGATCGATGCAAAGACATCCCCGCATGCATGGGCTTCCATACATTTAAATCTCGGCGGGAGCTATATCAACCGGGTGATGGGAAACCGTGAGCACAACCTTGAAAAAGCGGTTTGTCATTTCCGTAAGGCATTCAGAGTTTTCAAGCGATCCGCCGTTCCCTATCTGTGGAGTATCATTCATGCGAATCTCGGGCATATCAATAATATTCTCATTGCAGATCTTGGAAAAGATACCGCCGATAAAGCGATTTATCATTTCAAAGCATCTTTGAATGAAAGATCCAGGAAAGCCTTTCCGGCGGACTGGGCGATTGCTCAGGTCAATATGGCTTACGCTTTTTTTAAACGGCACAGAGGAAATCCAAAAATAAATGAAAAACGAGCGATCGGATTATTAAATAACGGTTTGGAAATTTTCGATTTGTATACATTCCCCCGGGACCGGATAGACACTCTGGATATTCTGGCAAAAATACACATGTCCCGAAACCGTTGGAATGATGCGTTCGCCTGTTTTGAGGAAATGCGAAGCGCGGACGAGATGCTGCATCAGTCAGAATTCCTGCATATCAGCCATGAACATCGATACCAGCTTACATCCAGGTTGTATTCAGAAGCATCCTACTGCTTGTCCCGAATGAATAGAATTCCAGAATCCCTGGAATGGCTTGAGAATGGAAAGATCAGGGTATTGCGGGACAGAATGCAGAGAAACCGAGCCATGTTTCACCAGCTCCCTTCCGAAGACAAAGCGGAATATCTTATCCTGGAGCAGAAACTGAAGGAGCTGGAATCAGAACAGCGGAATATGTCGCTGGACACAGCGGAATATCTGAAGATGGCTGAAAATGCCAGGAAAACTCGATCTGAACTTACTATGCTTGTAACCCGGATACGTTGCTACATGCCCGATTTCCTTCATCAGGGTATTCGTTATGAGACTATTCGGCAATGCTTGTCAGAGAAAAATGATCTTGTTGCCGTGGTTTATAATGTAACATGCCGGGGGACAGCCATAACCTTAATTTCCGGAACACCCCAAAACACATGCTTACGTACATATCTGTCAGCGGATTTCACTGATGAAGCGCTGAAACAACTTACCGACATGTGGTTTTCAGCAAATGAAAGGTTTCAATCGTCACCGGAGGCGATATCGAGCCGATTAGCGTGGGGAAATGCCATTATCGAGTGCATGGAAGAAGCTTATCGGAAGCTTTATAAACCTGTTGCCGATATCATCAGTCATTTGCATCCAGATATTATCGTTTTCATCCCCAACAAATCATTGCATGTTCTTCCGCTTCATCTGATGAATTACGTCAAAAACGGCGGCCGCCGCTATCTTATGGACGATTATGAGATACGGTATACACCGTCATTTGAGTTAATCTGTTCAAAGAGCATGGAAACGGACAGGCAACCAATACAATCGATGATTGGAGTTTCCGATCCGACAGGCACACTTAAATGGTCGCAAGAGGAAGTGACGGGTATTTCAAATTATTTATCGCAGGTCAGTATTTTAACAGGCAGACAGGCAATAATACCGGAAGTGATGAAGCGAGCTGTTGATGCTGACGTTCTGCATATTTCCACTCACGGAATCTTCGATATCCGGAATCCGTACCAATCCAGCCTTCTTTTCTCCATTTCAGACCGTGAATCAACTGTTATCAATACCCCAGAAAACGACGACACATCATCAGTGGACATGCCCGTATCGCGGATACGTCATTTGAAATCAGGACGGCGCATAACCGTCGATATCACGACAAACCGCCCGGAAGGCGAACTGTGGACACTGGACAGCATTCTTAAAAATTTGAATCTTGTAAAAACACGACTCGTGGTCCTGTCAGCATGTGAATCCGGAATAGTGTCCATCGAACGGCTTCCGGACGAATACATCGGTCTGCCCTCAGGATTTTTGGCCGCAGGCGCCAGGACCGTTGTCTGCAGTTTATGGAAAGTCGATGATGAAAGCACCTGTGAACTGATGAAACAGTTCTACAATAATCTGCTGACAAAAGGCCAATCTACGGCTGCCGCCCTGAGGAACGCTCAATTGACTGTGCGATCCCTGTCAAAATTTGAAAATCCATTCTTTTGGGGCGCGTTTCAGGTGTCCGGAATATGATGTTAACGGACCGGCACATTTGAAATATGATGTATTACCTGATACCTGACGCAAACACACCGCGGCTGTGCGAGCCGGTATTCAGATCATTCAACTGCCTGTAATTGCCTGCGGACACCGAGCCCGTTATTCGGCGATTGTAAAAGGTATATATATTCACAACACGATCATCTCTATACAGAATAGAAATAGAATGATTTTTATCGATCGAGTATTTCCATACATTGCGGTTCAACGTGGGTGTTTCCGTTCGCAGCGGATATCCCAGAGTCAGCAGCACCTCATCCCTGGTCATTCCTTTCTGAACAGTGCCAGAGATAATTGCATCGAGCTTTTCCGGGTTGTATGCATCCAGATTCAGAGTGTTTTCTGAAAAGACATCTCTGAATATTTCTTCCGTGGGTTTCGAATTCCATTCAGAAGCTCGGATAGTAATAACATGTGATGTTTCCGGTATTCGAATCCGGATATGCCGTCTACCCATACCCAGCAGTTCAACAGGTGTGTTGGGTGGAATCCGCGTGTGTTTCAAATGTCCAGCTGATGAATTCCCGTCCTTTTCATAAAACAGACCTACTTTTGTGTAATATATGGTGTCATCGAAATCTGCAGCTAAAATATAATTCTGAATAAGTGCCGGAAACCCCAAACTTAACAGAAGCAAAAAACAAAACTTTTTCATGGTTAATCTCCTTGTTTTTATGATTGTTTTTTATATGGTCATTCATATAAACGCTGTACACTGATGTGTAACCGTTTAATTTGTTATTTTTTTTCGCGACTAAATTTCGTGCTGAACTTGCCTAATAGTATGAATCCGTGTTTATGCTTCAAGAATGTAATATCGAATCCCAACGGCAGGAAGGCGGTAAATCATGACATAATCAAGGTTTTTTTAATCTCTCACATACCTTCGAGATGACATGCCATTTGGGAATCAGGACTCAGGTGCCATATCATGGTTGAAACATTGCAAAATATGAATTGGTATTCCAGACAAAACGAATTGAAGCGTCGGGATCTTGTCGATTTCAGGGCATGATGACGATCGCGGCAAGTATCTCGTCCGGATGTTGAAAAAGCCGCAACACGGTTGCTGTCAATTGAATCCGCAATAAAACAGTGTTTTCTTCCGCTAGGAGGAAATCCCCGGCAAGGGTATACAGGGAATCGATGTCTGCGATCAGATCATAATTCTCGAATATCTCTTTCAGCTTCTTTTCTGAATTTTCCCTGGTCAATCCCGGGAAACGCTGTTGAAAATGCTTTAGCGGCAGAAGCATAAAAAATCCGGAACACGAAATGAATGATACCGGGAAACCCGCTATATCCATGATATTTTCCCCAATTGTTGCCTGAAGCTTGGTATCGTCAACATCGTCTTCGCTGAAATTCAGAACATCCAATTGAATCTGGCGCGGATCAGACTGCGCAGCACCTCTTTTTACCGATTTCAATGGAACCCATGCAATATCGGCAGGAAATGCCGGAGCCAGAATATCAAACGCAGTATTCTTCCAACGCACCATTAAATTCCGGATACTGTCAACTGTCATTTTGCGTCGGGCTGCCGCCAAAATTTTCTTGCGAACTGTTTCAAGCTTCCTCATCGGAATTGATCTGATATCTTTCCTGATATTCAACATCTTCTCAAGCTTTTCCCGGCATTTCGGACAGGCGATGGCATGATACGGCAGCTCCCCATCAGGATTATTTTTTATTTCCAGCCAGTCTGATTCGCGTAAATGTCTCCCTGACATTTCTTTCTGTTCGATATTGATTACGGCGTCCATCAATAGTCCATAAAATTCAGCTTCATTGTTTGTTTTGTTATTCATCGTCGTTTACTTTCCTTCCGCCGTGAAAAATTTCAGATACGCTTCCTGAAGCAGTCTTTTCACCGATTCAATCTGTTCCCTTATAATCTCCAGGTCCAGACCATTCCTTTCTGCAATGGATTCGAGCGTATAACCCATCCACCACAACTCAAAATTCCGCCGGTTTTCTTTCTCAAAATCTCTCAAACTGAAACGTACGAATTCTTCCGCTTTTTGTTTGGTCACTTCAATAACAGCTTCATCCACTCTGCATAGTTGGGAAATAGCGCTTGGTGTCTTTCCTTTGATCAGCTCAAATAGAATTCTTTTTTCGTCATCATTGAATTCCTTCAGCAGCCATCTGACATAGTTGTTTCGCAATCCAAACAAAATATCGGCGATTCTGTATTGAACCTTTGTGTACCTCATCTGACACATCAAACCGATCTCTTTGTATGAATAACCTTTCATCCAAAGAACGATCACTTTTCTGTCGATTATGTTAAGTGCTTCAAGGAATTGCTCCATCATCATAAGATTTTCCGCTCGCCTGGCTGACGGCAGCGTGCTGCGGGGAATCATAAGATAAGGCGCTTCAGACTCGATAATATCATCAAGACGCACATCAGCAGGATCTTCTTCGATGTTCACAATCC
Source organism: candidate division CSSED10-310 bacterium (assembly GCA_016929305.1). Lineage (GTDB taxonomy): Bacteria > CSSED10-310 > CSSED10-310 > CSSED10-310 > JAFGJC01 > JAFGJC01. The sequence continues at coordinate 17,672 of JAFGJC010000181.1, forward strand.
TGTCTCTGCTTCTGCACTCGTCTCTGATGAGGTTTTTATCCGCAGTCACCAGAAATCCGTACCCTTTTTTATTTGATGTATAGGCATCGATATTGAGTATACGTAAAAACTTCTTTTGTATGATATCTTCAGCCGGAATATCCAGACTGAAACATTTGAGAAGTTTAGAATCCAGAACAAACAATGTCGCAGACAGAGCGACAAACAAAGCATCTACAGCACCGATTGAATCCTTGCCGGGAACACGTGAACTGGATGCAATTCGTGTCAAGCACACATCAATCATGATATTGATTCGCGTCAGCACATCGAGGTATCGCGGACGATATACATGTTGAGATTCGGGTTTGGCTGGTTTTCTCTCGATCTTGCGTTTCAGCACCTGCTGAAGCTTCAAACTTTCGATAAGCGTTTGTTTCAATTGCTCGTTCGTCCAGGATTCCACATGATAATTTTGTTCGATATCGATCCCCGGCGAAGCTTTTTGCTTTGGTTCGGCAACGATTTTTTTCCTGGTCATTCAGGACCTCCTGAAGCTATTGAAATTGAGATTCTGCGACCATAATAATCCGCGGAATTAAATTGTCAATTCGAAATGAGTCATGAATATAAACGCTGCCATATGAAAAATTGCAGTTAAAAACCATTTTTTCAGCTCCCGTATGAAAATACGAATTCGACAAGTAAAAATTCGTCCCGGAACGTCATATCGGCTCATATCGGTATGGAACGAAGTTCACATCGCATACTGCTGCGCTCGAGTATTCGAGACAATACATAATTCTGGTTAAAAGTGCCTGAAATATTTAAAATTGCGCTCCGTGATATCGTAAAGAAAAATTTCATGCGTGACATATCTGCCTTCAAGATCACATTCTTCAATAATTTCATCCAAAATTGTCCGGGGTTGTTGCCTGAGTATGAATTGGGAAACGATCAGATCCTGGCATCCATCGCTGTCGACATCATCAAAAACCATTCGATGATCAAAAGACAATTCCTGTAACCAGCACATGGAATTATAATCATAGTTTCTTTTCAGGATGATTTCCGGTGCCCCATGATCAAACCGATACAATGTATCTGCGCCGTGAATACATCCATATTTTTTCGCTTTGCATGAAATCAACACTTCTTGATGACCGTCATTCTCGATATCGATAACACCTAATATTTCAATGTGATTCGATCGATCGATACATTTCCAATAAGCAAATTGATTGGATATTGTCTCTCTGACGGCAAGCAGCCTTTGCTGTCGTTCATTTTCCGGAATATCCGTTGACTCCGCCATTGAATCCTTTGGAGACAGTTCGGGCATGAACAAACCGACGATTTGGAATCCCTCAGCAAAACAGGCATGTTCATCGTACGCCACAATAAGATATGCAAGATGGGAGGTGTCGAGTTGAACGGGAACAATATGTTTGATGGAAAAAAATCCGGCTTTAGCTTCGGTTAGCCCGCCATCCCTGGCTGGAACGGCAGCTTCAAATAATTCGCCCGGCGAAAAGACAGAAAGAAATCTCCTGGCGATCTCGTTGCGTTTTGGTACAGTTACCTCATCAATGCCAAACCGGTATTTACATGTAATTGGCGTTAAAAAGATAATCCTGTCATTCCGGCATTCAAAAGATTCCTCCGGATAGCCATGTTCAATCAATATCAACGCAGATATAGCAGCAGCTTTCACGAAGGGCTTCCTTGACGTTTGGAGGTTTTCGATTTCAACTCGAGCTTCACCGGCTTCGTTTCCTGAGAGGCTTATGGCATCCAATACAACTCCCTGATCAAGCCATTCGCTGCTTTGCAAATACTTTTTCAAATGCGGAACAACAGCGCTTCCATAAGATCCAATGGCACTCATGGCTGCCCGTTTAACCCAATCGTTGGAATCACTAGTCATCGTGTCTAATATTTTAAGTCCTTGAGGCCTGATGTGTGCCAACAATTCCGCCAATCGTATTCTGTGGTGAATGTCAGGATGCTCAATCTTTTTTTTCAGAAGAGGCAGAACAATGCTTCCTGAATCGATCAGTTTTTCCCAAGCTCGTGCAGCCATCTCCGGATTATTGCTTTCGAAATCATCTATCCATTGTTCATATGAAGTATTGGCAGTAGTTGTTGGGAGTTCTTCCCGAATATTATGATGGATGCTTATTCCCTGGTTTTTGGGAGCATCCTGACTCCCTGTTGTGAAAAAACAAAGAATCATTGATGCAATGAAATAACTTAAAAAATTACGATAAATAAAGTTCAAGCTTTCATGCCCTATCCCTTCATTCTAAGCAGCCAATACCTCTTCAGCTCGCCGCAGCTTATAGGCTATAGTGGCCTTTAAGATATACATCCGGACAGCTCTGTCCGGTATTCACGGTCTGGACATGCAGGTCAGCAAAATAGTCATCGGTGACGCCTTCCGGATCAAAGGTAACCTCGACATACTGATCCGAGCCGCCCGGCAGATCAAAGTACTCCGGCACGTTAGCGGTGAAGTTATCCGCATCGGCTCCATCGATCCATACATGCATGTTCAGGGTACCGCCACCGGTGTTGCGAAGCGTGCCCACGGGTTTGGTCTCCGGAATGAACTGCACTTCCGACGGCCAGTCGACGCATAACAGGTTGCCCGGCGGCGTCGGTGTCGGCGTGTTTGGCGGCTCCGTCGGCAGGGGGGTGGGTGTTGATGTATTACATGATGTATCCCAGCCGAATTCAAATAAATCATAATTGCCAAATAGTCCGGTAATACTAGGATCCGTCATTGCTGCCCAAAAACGTATACCGCTGGCACTCCCAGTGCAATCAGGCCAGGCAAACTCCGGAATAATTACTTTTATAGTCAATCCCTCGGCAAACGTTAAATCATGGTAATAATCGAATCCATCACTCAGGCTGATCCATGACGGCGCACAATAAAAGTCGCCATATACTTCCAATATCGCAAACAGCGGATAACCACCTAATTGATAGCCTGTAGTATTGCAGATGTGCACTTTCAACCCGCAAGGATCACCGGCATGAAACATGTTCGACGGCATTTCCAGGGTTACACCGAGTTCATTGCATTCAGGCGTCGGTGTCGGCGGTGTGATTGTCGGTGTGATTGTTGCGGTCCGGACCGGTGTGGGCGTGCGGGTTGGCGTGTTCGTCGGTGACGGCGGTGTGGCGGTGCCGGAAAAGGTCGGCGGGGGTGTCGGTGTCGGCGTGAATGTGGGGGGTATCGGCGTCCAGGAGGGAATCGGCGTGTTGGTCGGCGTTCCGGGTCCTGTGGTCGGTGTGAATGTCGGCGGCGGGGTCCACGATGGAATCGCTGTATTGGTCGGCATGGATGTGGGTGTCCAGGACGGAATCGGCGTATTGGTCGGCGTCCCGGGTCCTGTGGTTGGTGTGAATGTCGGCGGCGTGAACGGCGTGTTGGTCGGCAGCGGATAGGTGGGCGCGGGTGTCGGTGTGAGCGTAGGCGGCGGTGGCTGGCAGTTCTCAAGCTCGAATGCATATTCCGGCACATCGAAATTGTCCGTCCACCGGGCGTAGCCCTTGGTGATGCGGATTTCATCCATCCAGCCATTCATAAACGTATCCGGCGCAAGCACTCCTGAGCTGCCAATAAACAGACTCGCATTGAAATTCGTTAATGGACCAAAAGGTTCCGATATCGTTAAATCTTTTTCAAT
>JAFGJC010000182.1 GCA_016929305.1 candidate division CSSED10-310 bacterium
AATTTCCCAGCGGATTAACGGTGCCAACTCCGGTAATTACTACCCGTTTAAATTCCATAAAATTTACGGATTACTTAATAGCCTCTTCAATGTGTGCAATGGCTTCGCCTACAGTTGAAATCTTTTCAGCCTGATCATCGGGAATAGCCAGGTCAAACTCTTTTTCAAACTCCATGATTAATTCAACTGTGTCAAGTGAATCTGCTCCCAAATCATTGGTGAATGATGCTTCGTTGGTTACTTCACTCTCGTCAACACCTAATTTATCAACGATAATTGCCTTTACTTTAGCTGCAACATCAGACATAATTCTAAAATTTTAGTTAATACTATTTGAGTTTTTAAATAATTCGGTGCAAAGTAATACATTTACAGCTTATAATTCAAAGAAAAATTATAAAAAAGATGATGAAGACCTGCTAAATTAATCGTATAATCTTCTAAATTTGAACGTTTTATTCAAATATTCAAACTCTAAAAACCAATATAAAATGAATGTTAGGAGAATCGCTGTTTTCGCTTCAGGTTCAGGTACCAATGCCCAAAATATATTTCAATACTTTTTTGATAATGAGAGCATTAAAATTGATTCCTTATGGAGCAACAACCCCGGGGCGTATGCACTGAACAGGGCAGCTTCCATGGGGATCGACACATTCATTTTTGATCGCCGGCAGCTGTATGAAACCGGGGAGGTGCTTCAAACACTGAAAGACAGAGGCGTTAATTTAATTGTCCTTGCCGGATTCCTCTGGCTAGTTCCGGAAAGTCTGATCCTTCATTTCCCTATTCTGAATATCCATCCGGCTCTGCTCCCGAAATACGGAGGAAAGGGTATGTACGGGATGAAAGTTCATCAGGCTGTTATTGACAACAGGGAGGTCAAAACCGGCATTTCCATTCACCTTGTAAATCAGAATTACGATGAGGGAGCGATTATTTTTCAGGCTGATTGTGCAGTTTCTCCGGATGACACTCCGGAGTCGGTGGCCCGAAAAGTGCATGAACTGGAGTATAAATATTTTCCGGTGGTAATCGAACAGTTCCTGCTGGGGAAAATAAAATGACCATCCATTTTTGTCGTTCAGACCGGATCAAATCCCGGACTCTGTCCTGGCGCGTCCGGCCAGGTTTCATTTTATGCGGAGCCGGGTTAATAATCATTAGTTTGGAGGTCTTCCCGTTAAATAATGTTAAAAGGAACTTCATTCGTTTTCCATTCAAATTATCTTTGTTGCATGAGCCGAAAGATGTTGGTAACTCTAATTGTTTTAATGGCATTGGTGCTTTCAGGATTAATCCTGATTCAGACCAATATCATCAAAACTGCTTCTGATATTCGCGAAGAGCAGTTCGATCAGATGGTTAAGAGCGCCATGAAGGGAGTGGTCGATCAGATGGAGTTGCATGAACAGCGTGCTGCCCGCGAAAGCGCACGTATCGGAAGGCTTCCTGGCATGACCAATTCTCCGGGAAATCTAAACGTATTTCCAAGACAGCATTCCGGACATTTATCGGGCAGTTTCCGGTTGCAGTATTCGGAAAGAAATATTTTTGGAAATTATCAGGAAGAATTTCAGATCATCATTACCGATTCTACCCGCGCTGAGCAAATTCCGGGATTCCTCGACCAGCCCAATGATGCGAGTTCATTTGATCAGATACTGGAATCGAATCTCGACCTGGAGCGCCGCAGGGAACAGTACCTGAAAGACATGAACTGGCGGAACTATAAGACATTGCTGGAAGACAGACCGCTTGACGAAAGGATAGATTCTGTTGTTCTATCCGGCACCATTGCTGATATTTTTCAGGAATCAGGTATTACCCTGGAGTATAAATATGCCGTAAGGAGTTCTAACCTCGGGCAGGATAAGTTCATAATGGGCAGTCCGGGATATAATGCTTTGAGGAAGAAAGAGTATTCCAGTCTTCTTTTCCCTTACGATATTGATGGCCAGCAACCCAATTATCTTTATGTGTATTTCCCCAAGCGTTCGGGCTTTCTGCTCAGGGCAACCGGGTTTACCATTATTCCTACCCTGATCCTTACCGGCCTGCTGATAGCTATCTTTGCCTATGCGATTATGGTCATCTTCAGACAGAAAAAACTTTCGCTTATAAAAAATGACTTCATTAATAACATGACACATGAGCTGAAAACTCCCATCTCGACCATTTCTCTTGCCAGTCAGATGCTCGAAGACGGAAGTGTAACCAACACCCCTAAAACCATCGAACATATTTCAAGGATCATTAACCAGGAGAGTAAACGGCTCAGCTTTCAGGTGGAAAAAGTTTTGCAGATGGCCGTTTTTAACGAGGGTCGATTGAAACTGAAGTTCAAGGAATTTGATATGAATAAGACGCTGCTGAATGTGTTGAATAATTTTGAGCTGCGCGTGAAAAGCAAAAACGGTGTACTCCGTTCGGATATCTATGCAGGTGAAGCTTTAATCAAGGGTGATGAGGTCCATCTGACTAATGTGGTTTTCAACCTGCTTGACAATGCTGTCAAGTATAGCAATGGATCTCCTGAAATTACCGTTGCCACAGAAAATAACAATTCGCATGTGATCATCTCAGTAAAGGATAATGGCATTGGGATACCCAAGGAACACCATACACAGATTTTTGATCGTTTTTACCGCGTTCCCACAGGGAATGTACACAATGTAAAGGGATTTGGCCTGGGATTGAGTTACGTAAAAAAGATCGTGGATATGCACAATGGCAAAATCATTGTGGACAGTGCAATGAATAAGGGTACAAAATTTAGTATACTTTTACCAAAAATAAAAAAGGAACATGGAACAAAAGACAAAATTACTTTTAGCAGAAGACGATGAGAACCTGGGCTTGCTGCTAAAGGAATACCTGTTGGCCAAAGGTTATGAAGCAAGTCTCTATCCCGACGGTGAAGCGGCTTATAAAGGTTTTATGAAGGAACATTACGATATTTGCATTTTGGATATTATGATGCCGAAAAAAGACGGTTTTTCCCTTGCCAGGGATATACGGATGGTAAATGCTGATATCCCGATCATTTTCCTTACGGCAAAAAATCTGAAAGACGATGTAATTGAGGGTTTTAAGTTAGGGGCCGATGATTATATCACAAAACCCTTCAGCATGGAAGAGCTTATCTTCCGGATTGAAGCTATCCTGCGCAGGACCTCGCAGGAATCATTGGTTTCCTCGGAGGCTGTTTATACTTTGGGAAAATATACTTTTGATACACGAAAACAGATTCTTTCTGATGCAGAAAAAAGCGTTAAGCTAACTACCAAGGAGTCTGATTTGCTGCAGCTTCTCTGCCAGAATGCCAACAAAGTACTGGAACGGAATTATGCCCTGAAATCGATCTGGATTGACGATAATTACTTTAACGCCCGCAGCATGGATGTATACATCACCAAATTGCGCAAGCATTTGAAGGACGAACCTTCGGTAGAGATCATCAATGTGCATGGGAAGGGATATAAATTGATTGTCTGATAATTGCAGATATGGCTGTCAAAGCCATAGCTAATCCAGTTTCAGAACAGCCAGAAATGCCTTTTGCGGCACTTCCACATTTCCGATTTGTTTCATGCGTTTTTTTCCTTTTTTCTGTTTTTCCAGCAGCTTTCTTTTTCGGGTGATGTCACCGCCATAGCACTTGGCCGTTACATCTTTCCGGACGGCTTTTACCGTTTCCCTGGCAATTATCTTTGCGCCAATGGCTGCCTGGATGGCAATATCGAACTGTTGACGGGGGATCAGCTCTTTTAATTTTTCACACATTCGGCGTCCAAAGGGGTATGCATTGTCAAAGTGGATGAGGGTAGACAGGGCATCGACCATTTCACCGTTCAGCAAGATGTCGAGACGGACAAGCCGCGCTGGTTTATAGCCAGACACGTGATAATCGAAGGAAGCATAACCGCGCGAAATACTCTTCAGCTTATCGTAAAAATCAAAAACAATCTCGCCCAAAGGTAAATTAAATACCAGTTCAGCCCGTTCCGCAGTCAGGTAGCTCTGACTTATCAACGTTCCGCGTTTATCGAGACAGAGATTCATGACCGGGCCGATAAATTCGGAGGAGGTAATGATGCTTGCACGAATAAAGGGCTCTTCAATGGTGTCAATGAGGGTGGGATTGGGCATACCCGATGGGTTATAGACGCGTTCGGTGGAACCTCCAGTCAGATGAACAAGGTAAGAAACGTTTGGCACCGTTGTAATCACATTCATGTCGTATTCCCGCTCCAGCCGTTCCTGAATAATCTCCATATGAAGCAGTCCGAGAAACCCGCAACGAAAACCAAAGCCAAGGGCTGCCGAAGATTCCGGTTCAAAGGTAAGGGAAGCATCATTGAGCTGAAGCTTATCCATAGCGTTGCGCAAATCTTCGTAATCATCAGCATCAATCGGGTAAATTCCGGCAAAAACCATAGGCTTTACTTCTTCAAAACCGGAAATCGCTTTGTCACATGGCTTATTCACGTGCGTTATTGTGTCACCAACTTTTACCTCCCTGGCCATTTTTATTCCTGAGGTGATATAGCCCACGTCACCGGCGTACATGACGTTACGGGGGACTAACCCGAGCTTGAGAATCCCGATCTCATCGGCATCGTATTCCTTCCCCGTGGCCACAAATTTTACCTTATCTTTGGTTTTAATCTGACCGTTTATGATTTTGAAGTAAGCAATAACGCCACGAAACGAGTTAAATACAGAATCAAAGATCAGTGCCTGTAAAGGTGCATCGGGATCCCCTTTGGGAGGAGGGATCTTTTCAATGATCCGTTTTAATATCTGCTCAGTACCCATCCCCGTTTTACCACTGGCATGAATAATTTCTTCCCTCTTACACCCAATGAGGTCAATGATTTGATCCTCCACAACTTCAGGCAGGGCATTGGGGAGATCCATTTTATTCAGAATCGGAATGATCTCCAAATCATGTTCAAGAGCAAGGTAAAGGTTCGAAATGGTCTGGGCCTGAATGCCCTGAGTTGCATCAATGATGAGTAATGCTCCTTCACACGCAGCTATCGACCGGGAAACTTCATAGGAAAAATCAACATGTCCGGGAGTGTCGATAAGATTCAACTTGTAGGACTGACCGTCTTGTTCATAATCCATCTGTATGGCATGGCTCTTTATCGTAATGCCTCTTTCCTGCTCCAATTCCATGTTGTCGAGCACCTGATTACGCATTTCCCTGTCGCCAATCGTTTTCGTATGGACCAGCATGCGGTCGGCCAGGGTGCTTTTTCCATGGTCAATGTGGGCAATGATACAAAAATTACGTATGTTATTCATAACTTCCTGCTCTTCTATTGTTAAAATCTTCCGGCTCTGATAAATTTTCCGCAAAGATATTCATTTTTTGGTATCGGGAATTGTCGTTTTTTAATCTGTTTTTTATAACAACCGGAAATCAGAATTTTTTGGCACGCAATTTGATAAAACTTATGTAGCCGTGAAAACAATTAAAATAAATTGGACGAAGAAGCGTTATAT
>JAFGJC010000183.1 GCA_016929305.1 candidate division CSSED10-310 bacterium
GTATGGGATTGAAAATAACAGCATTGGTTAAAAAACATTCGTAGGTACAATAACACTTCTCTTTATCAATAGTCTGTCTGACAAATTCGGCACGATCCGATTCCATGATTGATCTAAAATCATAGGATTTTTCGCGAAGGTTTCCCATCACCTCAGTACGCAATTCACAGGGAGCGAGGGTTCCATCTGGATATAAAATGACACCTAATCGACCAGCATAGCAAGGTGTAAAAAACCTCTTTTGAGTCGCGATTTTATGTATGAGTCTTTGTCTTACCAATTTCATCGCATTAATAACATTAGCAAATGGATATCCAGAATAACCGCTGAGTAATCGTTTTTTAATATCGTCATCAAGCTGTTTTGAAAAGCGAACATAATAATCCATATCAACATCAAGCGCTTCGGGATCTCGTGGATCTCCTCGACACAAAAGATGATTGATGTTGACAACACCCAACTCGTTTTTCAGGAATTCATAAAGTCTGTCAAGAGTTTTATAATTGAAGTGGGATACGGTTACGGCAACATTAAGATTGAAATTCCGATAACGGTCTTGGAGTTTCTTTAGATTTTTATACGTATCCACGGCACGATCAAACAATCCGGGCACACCGCGAATCCGATCATGATCGCCGCCCACAGCATCAATCGAAATATCGACGGCAAAATCAATACCTTTGCAGTCTCGCAAAATCTGCTCAACTGCAGGCACAATCTTGTCAGACAAGAATCCATTAGAAGGCATCCCCAGGTTGCGAAAACCGGGATATTTATAGAATAATTTCACAATATCTACGACATCATCCCGTAAAAACGGATCACCACCCGTAATCAGCAAAAAAAGAAGCGGATCCATGGTATATGTCATTTTTTCGATTTCATCGAGTGTGAATTCATCATGTGATACAGCTCGATCACCAAGCAGACAGTGCTTGCATTTTGCTGTACAATTTTTTGTGACAAAAAATACAAGATAATGTGGCAGAACGCTACGCTTGAAAAAAACTCTTGGAATAAATTTCAGATAACTTGGTGCTGGCATCACTATCCTGTGGGAAATCCAATAAAAAAGAACCTACATGAGCGAGGCTAACTATAGCCTGTTTTATTGAATTTGCCAATATAACGATGTTTTATCGATGAGACAATTCTAGTTAACGATATACCCTAAAGATTTGAGTTTCTCTCGTGTTTCAGCGGATTCGTCAATATCAGCCTGCTTCGCGATCATCTCAGCATGCTTAAAACCATTCTCAACAATATCCTCCAAGTACTGTCCTGTCGGTATATCGCTAGATATAATGTTGTTTGATTCATTAGGATCTCTGATCAGATCATATAATTCTCGTGTGTTTTCGCCTGGATATGCGATGAACTTCGTATCAGGAGTTCGCACGGCACGTTGTTTTTTTGCGTGTAATGCCAGGATGATCCCGAAATTTTCCACCAGTGCGATCTTTCGTTCTGTATTTAAATCTTTTAAATTTACTCCCATCATCTCAGAGCCAAGAGGTAATGAAATGGCAGGTAATAAGGTTGAAGGAATATCTATTAAGCTGGCCAGCCTATCATCTATTGTAGATTTGGCAAAATCATCGCCCCAAAATACGAGCGGGACGGAAAGAGCCGGTTCATAGACATCCTCACCATGTGTATAGAACAATCCATGTTCACCGAAACTTTCTCCATGATCAGCAACGATAATGATGTCGGTATTCGATAACACATCCGCTTTCATGCACGCAATAACAACATCGTAAACCGCTTTATCTACTGTACTGACTTCCCCTAAGTATAATCTTTCCGGAAGTCCTTTAGTTAGTTCGATCTCCTGATCTACTGCCGCTCTGGCTTTTTCATAATCGTAGTCATCATTATAATTATATGTTTTAACTGGAGTGTTTTGATAATACTCTATTTCATGTTTGGGAGGTGTATACGGAGCATGAGGATCAAAATAATGTATCCAGAGAAAGAATGGCATGAGTTTCCCATATTTTTTTATCCAGGGCAGAACAAGCGAATTTGTATGCCGAGCAGGTCTTTCGCGTAAATTCCTGTTTTTGATCCTCAATAAGCATTGCATCCAAGATGCTTGTCGGAGATCGCCAACAGAGGAAAAGATATCGTTATACAAGATAAATCCTTGATCAAGTCCAAATCGTCTATCTAAGGGAAAACAGCTTACAAAAGCGGCCGTCATGTATCCATTTTGTCGAAAGATTTCTGTCATCGTCTGATTTGTTCTATTCAGGCGATATCTATTCTCTTTGGCACCATGAACAGCAGGAATTGTACCTGTTAAAATGGATGCATGTGATGGCGTCGTCATTGGCACCGGGCATACCGCGTTGCAGAATTGCCAACCTTTACTGGCCAAGCTGTCCAGAAGAGGCGTGCGAACGTAGCAATTACCCCCAAAACCCGTCATGTCTGATCGCAATGTATCCAGCGATATCAACAGAATATTTCTTTTCGAAACGGGAGCTTCTTCTTTTGGGATTTTGAAAACCCATCCAATATTTAAATAAGCTAAAAGTAGATAAACTGAGATCAATAACAATCCTGAAACTAGGGACTTGATCTTAGGTGTAACTTTACCCAGAAAACCTGTCACTTTAAAACCAATTAACACACATAAAGTACCAATAATTCCCATACCAACAGCATCAAGGATAATTAAACCAACAATTGGTCCCGTTCTGTCAAAATTTGCTAACCCAAATGTCATAATCAGCAGGGCATCCAGCAATCCCAAAACGCAGCCTGCGTTGAATCCGCCCCATGCAAGGTACACCCATCTGGGGTATTTTTTGCGCTTTTTTCGTGCCATCAGTAATTATCTTTCCAAAGTATAGCGCGTTTCATGAGTTCCCAGAAGGGCATGCGATAGGTTTTTGAATATCTATATGCATAGGTTACATTAAATATCCACCGCAGTAATTCTGAATAACTTCCTTTGGATGCACTCCGTTTCACCAGTTTTGACATTGATGGAAATTTCACAGCTAAATAAAA
>JAFGJC010000184.1 GCA_016929305.1 candidate division CSSED10-310 bacterium
CGAAAAACTTTCATTGTTCTCCGGTTGCGCGCCGCCATTTTCCGTTGCTCCGGCCGTCAGCACATTTTTGGATGTTCCTGGGGGCCGGATGGAATCGGAGTCCGGTCCTTCGTTACCGGCTGCATAAACGATGGAATAGGTCGGGTTGTCCCAGATAAACTGATCGACTTCCTGGCAGTCGTCGATGTAGGAGCCGTAATTTGACGGCCATCCCCAACTGTTGGAATGGACCCGGCCGCCAAGATCGTAAACATCCTGATGCGCCGTATACTCGTCATCCGGCGGATAGACATCGTAGCTGTCACCGTAATCCTGAATGATGAGTTTTGCCAGCATAGCGATACCGTCGCCGTTGTCATGACTGCCGGGTGATGCGAAATTATCCCCGGCGATGGTGCCTGCAGTATGGGTGCCGTGACCCTGTGTGTCAAAACCGCTGGCATACGAACTGGGACCGATATAGGCGACAATTTTACGCTGATCGTAATTGGCGGGAGCATTGGGCACAATCATGCCTTCAGCGGAATCATAGAAAAAACACATGTCGGCATCGCATCCGGTATCCATGACACCGACGATCTGACCTTCACCCAGAATACCATGATCATACAAGGGCGTTGACTGGCCGCCGTAAGGACCGGACTGACATACCCATTGCGTGTTGTCGTTGCACATGGAGTATTCCGGATATCTCTGGATCCATTCCACCTCCGGCAGAAATGCCATGGTTTTCACCGCGTCATATACCGTCTGCCGCGGTATTTCACATACCAGTCTCCGGCGCTGATCACGATCAACCGTATCAAGTACAATACCCTGATGCTGACCGACAACCCGCTCCAAATTCTCGAAAGGTTCACCGGGAAACAGCGTGATCCTGATTTTCGAAACGGTGTCCAAGGTATAATCGAAAATCGTTTCATCAACCTTGAAAACGGGCTGATACAATCCTACCCAGTCAACATGTTCAAGACCGGCAGCCTGCCGCGCACCGGATTCGTTAAATTTTACCAGATAGGTATTGTAAGGGACGTACGCCATGATCGTTCCCGATTGTGTCAGCATGTTTTTCCATTCAGGTTCAATCACCGATTCATAATGCACCAGATAATATCCAGCGCTGGTTTCAGGAGCCAGCCATTCCGGGGAATAATCCTGCCATCCTTTGGAAATATCGATAGAACCGTTTTTTAGAAGAATTTCATTCTTCAGATTTGCTGCCGATCCCATGGATACCACGGCTGTGATAAATACCAGAGAATACAGCACACATAATTTGATTTTCACTCATACCTCCTTTGTTCTGGTAATTCGTAATATACTTCATGAAAAATACAGACCCATTTAACCTCCATTCGGAAGATAACAGCCGCCATTATATTGATCTTGATAGAACAACTCAATTCTAAAAACGGAAAGCCTGTCTGGAAAAAATAATTGGAATGTGCCACTATGCCTTTTGCGCTGGGAGGTTGACAATGACTCGATTTCATACCATTTTTTTTATTTTGGCGTGTTTATTCATTAGTCAAAGAGTCTGGATGCAAGCAGAACCGGACAAGATTTTAAACTCCGCATGGATGGAAGCGGAATCTGCATTGAACAGTGCAGGAAATGCCGTGAAACTCGGGTCAACGCATATTCGTGATCTTTCACCGGAATATTGGATTGAAATGCCGGCAATCGGTTCATGGGATGATGCATTAGATTATACAGCGGAAACATACAAGGATGATCCGCTGAAGACCGGACTCTGCCTTTGGAGGTTTCTTTATCCGACCCAGCCTGCCGGTGTCGTTAATTCATTGAAACCTGTGTTCGTTCGATGGAAGGAAAAAGGCAAAACAACGCAACAGATCGGACTGGTGCTACTGGAAAATCATCCGGAATCCTCCGGTATAACATTATATCGGGACGAACCATATCTGTCGGTGGAGACATGGATTGAAGGAACACAGTTCATCTGGGATGAGGGTAAGAAGAGCCGGCATATGGATATCGGGAATGCTGACATTGTCGGACCGACGATGATGGTTTTTACGGGTGTACAAGTGAAAAATGTTGTATACCAGCGGCTTGTATTTGACGCAAACGGTTATTTGCAATCATTTACGGTCATACTTCCCTGGCGCGATATCAGTAAGCGATTCTGGATAAGGGGTAATATGAATTCAAAGATAACCGGCAAACCATATTTCATTACCGTGACGGATCTGCAGGACAAACCGTTTCAACAGCGAATCTATGATGAAACGTTCCAAATGATCGAGTCGACGGATAGAGTACTCAAAGTGCCGTATCCGCTTCCCTGATACGAAGTGGCAGTCTGATTGAAATCGTGCAGGTTCGATGCTCCAACCCCAATATTTTTCCGCAGGGTGGAGCGTGGGTGTTCCATCGAATCCAATTCAGACCGCTGTGCAATTCCTGGGCGGGAAGTCGCAAAAGCATTTGATGCCACTGTCCGGCAGTCAGAGTAACAGGATCATGTTGAACATCGTTGACTGACCAATTGAGTTCCGTTATTTTGCCGGGATCCAGAGCAGCACGCATCTCCATATACACGTCCAGATCGACCGCGGTTGAGTTATCGATGAGGAGCGCCAGATAGGAAACCGGTCCCTGGGTTTTGAGTGAAAAACCGTGCTGATCGGGTTCCGGAACGAACCATCCTCTGATGGGATAGATACGGTAGGGATGACTTTCAGAAATCCGGTATCTGGACGTATCGACTCGCCATTCCGTGTACCCGATTGTTTGTATGACAGGATCCGTGACCGGAAGGACGGTTTGCAGGTATCGTTCGGTTGATGCCGGCGGCTTGCCTTTCCAGACAAAGCGCGTAATACCGAATATCCGTGTAATATCGGATCCGAGAAGTGGGTCGGGTGGCGGCGGGTCATGAATCACGGGTCCTGCGATTCCCAGAAGTTGTGTCAGCGGTTGAAGCGGTTCCAGAACTCCAGGTGGAATACGTGCCAGATGAGCGGCAAGGAGTGGCTCGTTGAAATAGATCTGCAAAAACTGGTCATCCCGGTTTTCGTCGGGATCGACCGGAAGCAGTGCCGTGACACCGCCGGATGGGGAAATACGGGACGGATCTATTCCTGCACCGGGATCAATCAGCAGAAATGGCAGATGCAATTTTTCAAGTATAATAAGACAGACAAGTGCAGCGGCGATAGAACCCCTTTTTTTTGTCAGCAGATGATCCAAACCATGTCCTGCCCAAAATGCCAGACAGATCAGCAACAGCGCGGATAATCGCGATGGCACTCGAAACCCGTTGAATCCCCAGATGTGCTGCAGCCATGTATACGGCAACGAAAGCTGATAGGTTTTACCCAGGGCGTTCAGCGCAGGTCCCAGAGAGAAGATGAAAGCCGCGACGGCAACCCAGAAAAAGGGTGGATTCGAAAAATAAGGTTTCTGCCGTGCGCCCAGCAGCGCCAGAATCAGAAAGCCATAGCCCAAAAATAGACTCTGCTCCATCCAACCTCCAGGAACGGTTTCAAAAAAAGATTCCGTCCAATGGCCTGCAAAGGAATGAAATTTAGGCGGAAGAAGATAGGCAGCAATGTCCGCGCCATGTTTATACGCTTCGCTCGATGGCCGGAACATGAAGCTGGGATTGGCAGCTAGAGGTATGAACCGCGGTATAGTTGCGAGTGCGACACACACTGCTGCCAGAATACTCATCAGAATAAATCGCGGTCGAATGACATCGTGAAATCGCCGGACAACCCAAACGGAAAGGAAAATCGTAATGGCGAGCAACAAATAGATGCCGTTGAACCATGACATCCACATGGCTAACGATGCACACATCACAAAAAGCAGAAGATATTTTAGTCGGAGGGTGTCGAACCACCTCCAAAAAAACACCAGACATAACGGTATCAGCTCAATGGAAATTGAAAAATAATGACCCGATGCCGCATGCGCCTGAATGAAAGCGGAAAAAGACACGGCAAAACCTGCCAGGAAAGCGCCCAAATGGCTGATACCGAGAACACGGGCAGCCAGATAAGTAAACACGATGATACTCCACATCGTAAACAGTATTGCCGTGTTGAATGCCGCCTGGGGTCCGAACCAGATAAATACAGGCTGGAATAACAGTGTTTTGGGAAGACATAACATGTGCCCGGCGATGGTTGTCCCGAAAGGTGGATACAGTAGATCCGTATGCCAGAAACTGCCGCCTGACCACCACTGTGACATCTGCTGGTTTACCAGCCAGAAACTCCAACTCGAAACGGCTGCATCACAATAGTTGCCGTGAAATCCGGGAATTAACTCGCTGTAATTGAAGATCAGGGGAAGTGTCCCCAGGATAACCAGCAGACATGCTGCAAACCAGACGGTTATCGCTAATTTAGTCCGCATCTTTCAGCGTTCCGATTTCACTCTGCTCGACAACTCCTGTCTCCGGATTCACCTGCAATTTATACAATGTCATATCTTTATATGTTACCAGATAGATATCTTTCCCGGGATAGGCATCAAACAGGTCCGCATTTTTTTCCGGTCCCAGATTCCTGCCGAACACCAGATCCGTGTCGAGATAAGGAGAATTCAAGGTTGAAACCGATCCGTATCCCCACCATTTGTAATGCTCAATCAGAACAATCCCTTTGCGTATATTGTATTTCCGAAGAAGATCGGGAATGTTGAACCGCAATCCGTTGAAATTCTGCATCTGCCCGATTCGCTGGGGCATGGCGTATACGGATCCGGTGGTCTTCGTGTCATAGGTGTCTTTGATATAAAAAAGGTGGATATTTTCGGTGATCAGTACGGCGGTTACGCTATAGAGGAGAGCGGCGGCGGCGATAACCGCTGTTTTCCGGGAGAGTGGCGATGTTATCCGAATCCATGTGAAACCGGTATGAAGATAGGATAACATGGCATCCATACCGCGAGCCATGATCAGCATGTATATTGGCAGCAGTTCATACATATACCTAGGTCCATACATTATGGCTGTTCTGGCATAAATGGTGTACAGCAGCGGAACGGACAAAAACGAGATCAGCAGATACCAGTCCTTTTTGTTTCGGTTCAGGAATGTGAACGGAAGGAAAAAGAAAGCGAAATTGAACCAGGTGTGCCAATTCAGGGCATAATAATGAAACAAGCCGAAAAGGACTTTGATATTGCTGAGACCTTTATCCAGCGAATGCCGCAATCCCCAGATACCCATTTCACGGAGTGAATTTATTGCGCGGGTCAGCGGCCCGGTGTTCTGTGTTTGAGTCTGAGTATCGGGCAGTTTATC
>JAFGJC010000015.1 GCA_016929305.1 candidate division CSSED10-310 bacterium
TGCCGATCCAGAGGTTTAAACTCTCGTCCTCTATAATTGAATACACCGAATTTTCAAAAAAATCTGTGCCTGAGACAGGGTGAATGCGAATCGGATTACAGGACAGTTCATTTTTGTGAACAAAATATAAGCCACTCCAGGAACCAATCCAGATATGTCCTGCACTTGACTCGATCAGCGCTGAAATTGAACTTGTATTAAATGAAGAACCATCTGTGACGACCGGACGGCTAAACTGAACGGAATTTGCATCCCGGTAAAGAAGGCCGTCGCCCTCTGTTCCTACCCACAGACGGTTCCGGCGATCCTTCAGAATACTCATTGCAAATATCGGTTTGTCTCTTGACGTCGGATCTTCCTGATTGCCGATATCGAAACGGAGACTGTGGAATCGCTTTTGTGAAAGATCTGCAAAAGTACAGCCATCATCATGTGTTCCGATCCATAATACCTGACTACGGTCAACAAGAACCTGACGGCATTCATCTGAGGGCAATTGTGAGTTTGCCGAGCCATAATGAATCAACTGCTCCGTATGCGGATCATAAAAGAACATCCCTTCCCGGAATGTTGAAATCCAGTAATTATTAAAACAGTCCTGAGTAATGTCTGTAATGTTTTTTCCGTTCAGAGCCTGACTAAGTTTTTGGGGTGTATCTTCATGAAGCCGACGTGTCCCTCGTGAGTATCGGAAAACCTTGATACCGTTATAAGTCGCTGCCCAGATTCGGTTTTCTGAGTCCTGATAAACACTATTGATTCCGGAATTTACCTCGGGAATGAATCTCGTTGTCACTCTTTTTCCTGTTTTCCTCAACAGATCAAGCTGCATCAGACCGCCCTCCCGGAATCCGACGAGTATCATATCTTCTTTCAGCATCCTGATGCTGCTCACGTACTCGATCGAACCGGAGAATCCCGAAATCAGGATTTCAGTTGCTTCAAATTGCATCGGCTGTTGATATTCTTCCGAATGATACAAACAAAAAAACAACCGTCCATCCGTTGTTCCTACCAGGAGTGAATCACGTTCTATTTCGCAGATGCTTGAGACGAACGACGGCAAAGTGAATGACGAGTTATAAAATCGATCTGTTTTCGGGTGATAGACACTCAGTCCGCCGCCGGATGTACCGATCAGGATATTGTGCTGCCGGTCTTCGGTTAAACAAAGGATTCTGTTATTACCGATGGAATTGGAATCATCAGAATCATGTCTGTATACTTTGACATTGTATCCATCAAATCTGTTCAGGCCGTCATAGGTTCCAATCCAGATATATCCTCTTTCATCCTGTAACAATGATGAGACGTCATACTGGGACAGCCCATCATTTACAGACAATTGATGGAATCGGTAATCCCACTTTTCATTCGCAAACAGGAGGCGGTTGAAAAGCGCCAGCAGAAATAGAAAAGTCAATTTGAACTTGAACCTGTACATGAATGTTAAAATATATGTTCATTAGTGGAGGAATACGATTTTTCAGTTATCCTGTCTCATTTTCCTGAATACGGGCTGAACTATTCTCTTCAGCCATGCCCACGATCTTTCACGGACAGATGACTTCACCGGAGTAATGATTAAGTCGTCAACAAAATACCCCCATTTATAAGGACAAGCAAACCCCAAAAAGGAGGCTGAACGGACAGCAAACAATACGTTCAGACCCATTTTAATCAGTACCGCAACAAATATCAAGGAAAAGATTGATGTTCATTGGAACAGAGGCTATCTCTAAAAACCGCTTGCAGGATTATCGACTCAATGTGATCGGTCATCGACATGGGCCCGTGCAGACACAATCACAGAATCACGGAGAATTCCGGAATTTCAAAAAGTGATTATGTTTAATATTCTATCGGAGTAATCAGCTTTAGTTTTGGAAAATAAATTTTGAATCTTGCTTCATCTCTTGTAACCAATTGAAAGTCTGATATTGAGGCATGCGCACCCATAAAAAAGTCTGGAAGCGTGGCATATTTTGTACCCATATTTTTTTCATCTTTTCTGACCAGTCAGCCCAAGTTGGATCATCAGTAAACAAATCAAGTAAGACACATGAATCTATAAAAATCCCATTCATTGCTATTTCCTGGTATGACTCATGATTTCTATTCGTAATATGGATTCGTAAATTCCAATTTGAGGCGCAAAATGGAACTCAATATTCCAAGATTTTTCAACGGCCCTAAACACAGTTATTTTCTATTTGGTCCCCGGGGTACAGGTAAATCAACATTTTTAAAATCAACTTTTCCTGATGCATTCATTATCGATTTGCTTAAACCTGATGTGCAAAGACTCTACCAAACGAGGCCTGAGACCATCATTGAGCAAGTTCATGCAAATCCCAAAAAAAAGATCGTTTTAATTGATGAAATCCAGGAAGTCCCGCAATTATTGGATGCCATCCATCACCTCATCGAAGAAATTCCGAATTTACAGTTTGTGTTAACAGGTTCCAGCGCAAGGAAACTTAAAAGATCCGGGATAGATTTATTGGCCGGTAGAGTCATTCTCAAATCAATGTTTCCATTCATAATTTCGGAATTGCAGCAGTATTCAAATTTTGAAACAGCACTCCAAATCGGATTATTACCTTTGGTTTATTTTGCTGAATCACCTGAAGAAACTTTACAAACATACATTTCTCTCTATATCAGAGAAGAAGTACAATACGAAGGATTAACTCGCAATATTGGTAACTTTTCAAGATTCCTTGAGATAATGAGTTTTTCGCATGCTTCATTATTGAACATTAGCAATGTGGCTCGTGAGTGTCAGGTTGAGAGAAAAGTAGTTGAAAATTATATCACGATCCTCGAAGACATCCTCCTGGCAATGCGTCTGCCTGTTTTTTCAAAACGCGCTCAGAGGGCGCTGGTCTCTCATCCCAAGTTTTATTTCTTCGATTCCGGTGTATTCAGATCGATACGACCAAAAGGTCCGCTTGACAGTCCTCATGAAATTGATGGAGCAGCACTGGAAGGGCTGGTATTGCAACATCTAAATGCATGGAATGCTTATCGTAACACTCCACTCTCAATAAGTTTTTGGCGGTCTCGCGGAGGAGTTGAAGTTGATTTTATTCTTTATGGGGATGAAGGTATTTTTGCTATTGAAGTAAAGAACTCTGATAAAATTCGTCCTGATGATTTACGCTCTTTGAACGAGTTCAAA
>JAFGJC010000185.1 GCA_016929305.1 candidate division CSSED10-310 bacterium
GAACCCAGGCTGAGATGCGGGTCATCGGGAGCGATAAAAAGGGGATCCAGATCGAAATTTCCCTCACCGTCCCAACCGCCCATTATATCGCTGTACCTGGCAACAAATCCTTCGTTTCCTGAAAGATCACATCCCCATACGATGGAGTTTACCAGCCAGGTATTACTTCCGGGAACAATTGAAAATGTCTCATTCTCCGAATAAAGAAATGTGCAATTCATCATTGAAAGACGGTTATTCGAAGATACCCGATAGATCTGCTCGCCGCTCTGCGGTCCGAAAAAACAGTTGGTCATCGTCATTTCTGAGGTTGTGTTGAAGTATAACCCGCCACCATTAGACGGCAGGCAACCATCATGACCGTACGGTCCGGAATCCACAACATTGTACCGGAAACTGCATGCATCCATGATAACAGGAGTGGACAAAAACAGAGCGCCGCCCTGACCGCCGCCACCACAGCAATACTGATACCCATAACACGAACCTTCAGCTCCCTGAGAAATATTGCTTTCAAAATGAATACCTTTCAATACTGCCGGCTCCGCCGGCATTGAGAGGAACAGCCCGCCGCCATAGGCGTTGCCTCCCAGACCGCAACCTCAGTACCAGCTGATACCATATCCTGCGATGGAAGTGTTGAGTGCAATTGTTGCGTTTTCGATGGAGACATGAATGGTATCCCCGATCCAGCCGACACCCCCGTAGGATCGCCCACCAATAGCGCCCGGACACTCTCCCCCAAAATTATCGTCGGTATCACCGCCATGACAGAGATTGTCCGACCATTCGCCTCCTTGAGAAGCAAACGTTCCCCCATTGACATAAAAGGCACCCCCATAAGCATCGACACCCGTCATCGGCGGATCATACATATCAGTGCGGCAGGTCACACCTGCATAAACCGTGTTAGCTGTTAAGTCAGTATCCGTTAAGACTGTCTGACAGGAAAAAAGTCCAAGCCCGCCGCCTAAGGCTTCACCGCCATGACCCGTAACCGTTTCCGGAATATTTCCCCCCGACGCAAAATTCCCTGTAAACTCCGAGTTTTCGATATTAATCTGTGAGCTGTAACCTGCCAAACCACCGCCCACCCCAACGGAATACGAAGTGCCGTAGGATCCCATGGCGGTATTATCGTTGATCCTGCAATTCCTTATCAGCAAACTCGAACCTCTAACAAAAATTCCTCCACCGCAGATTTTCCCATTATATGGCGTTCCTGTGCCCTGGGTAATGGTAAAACCGTCAAAGACCATTTGCTTCGATTGAGTATCCCTCAGACAGATCACCGAACCCGCCTGGGAAACGGAAGCAATCACCGTATCCTCCGCCGAACCTTCGGCAAGGATATCAAGATGTTTCTGGAAAATATTCAGGTTTTCCCGGTAAGTACCTGGTGAAACGACGATCGTATCCCCGGCCACAGCATAATCAATAGCTGCCTGAATCGCCGGAAAATCTCCGGGCACATGCCATGTCGCCGCATACAAAGGTATGCCTGCCGCTAAGAACAATAGCAAAACACTCCATCTCTTCATGTGTTTCATTTCCGCCTCCTCAAAACATCGAATCATTCTTCTCAAGCCACTCTATAAGGAGATCCCAGCAAGTCTGTTTTGTGCGTAAAATTACATTGGAACTCAATCTCCGAAGTGAAAGTATGGGTCAACGGCATAATTATTGTATCTTGATAGTGTTTCTACCGGTTTATCGGGAACCGGTTTTCGAAGCAACACTGGAGGTTGATTGAATGAATACGAAATTTTTCAATTTAATGATAATAGTGGCAAGCTTTCTGATTATCCTCAGTCCCATGACTGACTCATTAAAAGGCAAGTGTATCGAGCGAACGCTGCGTTTTTCCGATCCGATTTTCAACGAACAATCAACGGGAACAACTATCCATATTTCTGAAGCACCGGAGTATTCCTGTCGAGAAAACTGGCCTGAAATCCCATACCAGCAGTTGCTGTTTGAACTGCCTTTCGGCACTGAAGTCTCCTCCATAACGTTCAATTCCAGCGATCCTGTAACATTCACCGCAATAAAACCCTTTGCCTATAATGAAGGCTTGCATCTGATTTCCCGTCCCGAACACCGTTTAAGTTATCAAGCTTTTGACAGTTCATTGCCCTATCCTTCTGAAATTATTGATTGGAAGATCCGTTCAGGATTGGATCCCGCCGACCTTCATCATAAAAGTTGGCTTCTGATCCGTGTATTCCCTGTTCAAATCATCACACCGGATCAAATAAACTTCCACCGGGAAATCAAACTGAGCATTCATATCAATCCGGATGCCTCCAAACTGAATTTTTCATCATTTCAGAAGGATGAATTCGAACCGCTTATCGTCATTCATCCGCCGGATTTCAGCGGATTGTTTGATGACTTTGTTGCTCACAAACTATCCGTTGGCTTCTCATGCTCCACCTACAATCTGACTGATATTCTGCAGACAGCGCCGGGAACGGATGATCCTGAAAAATTGAAAAACTTTATTCAGGAAAAAGTCGAAACAGCGGGGACATTATTTGTGCTACTTGCCGGTGATGCCGACAAGGTGCCGGTGCGATATACGCTGACACCCGGTGATCCCCTGGGTGCAGGAAAGATACCCTCCGAGGGATACTATGCGGATCTTTATCTTGGAAACGGCGACCCGGCGGACTGGGACAGTGATGATGACGGTATTTACGGCACGTATCCACAGGATCTCGCAGCCATGGATCTGCTGCCGGATGTTTTTATCAGCAGGATTCCCGCCTCAACCCCGGCAGAACTCCAGATAGCACTCAATCACATCATTCAATATGAAACTCAGACAACACCTCAGGATGAATGGTTCAAACGGGTACTATTCGCTGCGGTTGATATTTTCAATGAAAAGGAACACGGGGATTTTTCGGGTATACCGGAAGGTGAGAGATTTGCAGAAATGCTCTCTTCAGATCCTTTTTTTACCTATGAAAAGATAAAATGTTATGAAACGGACACGTATCCGCACGATGAACGTGCAGAGCCGGAAAACGTTGTTGACAGGCTGACCGACGGTGCAGGTTTTATGGCGTTCCACTGTCATGGCGCTCCGGATTGTTTCTGGCTCATCGATTCCTGTTTCGATTCCAGTGATGCTGCGAGGAGTGCGAATGGCGAAAGACTGCCGGTTCTGTTCGGTTTTGCATGTTCGACGGCGGCATTCGATAATGAACTCCCCGGATGGCCTTACTCCTCCAGCGGCGAATCCATGCCGGAGCATTTTCTGTTGAATGCCCAGGGGGGTGCACTAACCTATGTCGGAGCTACGCGAGTGGCACTGGCATCGAGTTTTGGCCATGCTCAGCATCACCGCGCCACGGGAGCGATTGAATACCCGTATTTTACCGCTTATATCAACGGTAAAAAGACACCCGGTCAGATGCTGGGAGCTGCTCAAAAAGCCTACCTGGAAAATATCGGATTGAACGATTTTTACGATTACTACACACTGGTTGAATATGCCGGTTTCGGCGATCCTTCGGTCAGTATCGGCGGCATATCACCCGATCCCGCGGTGAATCTGGTTTCAACGAAATGGGTTGAACAATCCGGTAACGGCAATCAATGCTTCGAACCAGGTGAACATACGCAATTCACATGCAAACTCATGAATACAGGCGCTCCGGCAATGGCTGTCACTGGACTGCTGCAAACAAACCATCCCGGCATCGAACTGCTGACATCAACCGCATTTTTTGGCGATATTCCGAGTTATGCGGTGTCACAGGGAGATGCTCCCTTTGAAATATTCATCAGAGAAGACACTCAGGCGGATCAGATCATTTCATTCACATTATCGCTGTCGACCGCTGAGGGGCATCTCACCGATGTTCCGTTGAATCTTTTCATCGGGTATGGACCCTACCTGGAATATTCCGGATGGGATATCTATTATGACGAGACTTACAATGCCAATGTTGATCCTGGGGATTTGATTTATCCTTGCCTGTTTATTCGCAATTCAGGATGTCTAGATGCAGAGGACGTCGCGTTGACCTTGACGACAGAAAGCCCTTACATCGATGAATGTACCGGATACAATGACGGTTATTCCGGCACCATTCCCGTATCGCATGGTGCCATTTCCCAATGGGCGGCCATGACATTTCATGTCAAGGACACCTGTCCACATGAAACGCAAATCCCATTTACCGCCACATTGACAGCATCCCAGGGCGGACCGTGGATTAAGCCGTTCACCGTAACTGTAAGGGACAGGCTGGGACCAGCTTTGACCAAAGCATCACTCACACCTCGATCTGCATCAGTGGGAGATATGATTAATTTCCAGGCGTCAGCATTCGATATTTCGAATGTCAAATCGGTTTATGCCGAATGGGAACCCGTTTCCGGCGGAGATATCGTGCGGATAGATATGTTCGATGACGGCAATCATTCTGATCAGTCGCCCAATGATGGTATCTACGGCAATGTTTTTATTCCTGGGCCGCCGGCTGATGATTACATCATCAATCTGGTCGCGGAGGACGATCTCGGTAACATCAGCAGATATCCGGAAGCTCTTGCCATGAGCACTATTCCGTTTGAGTCTAAAGATCTTATCCTGGTTATATCCTCAACCGATCTGACGGCCAGGGATACGCTGGAGAATGCGCTAACACACACCGGCTACGATTATTTTTTATGGGAAGACCGATTCCGGGGATCTTTGACGGACTCGTATCTCTCCAATCTGATAGGAAAGACAATCATCTGGACATTCGGTCACGACGGTTACCCTTCGCTTGATCAGCGAGATTTCATGTCTGAATTTCTTGAAAATGGCGGCGGTCTGCTGGTATCCGGCTGGGATACCGCTCGATATGTACATCGAGATCAGGCAGCCGGCTGGCTTCAGGATACACTGGGTGTTCTTTTCAAAGGAAATACAACAGATACGTATGTCGTAAAAGGAGTGGAAGATGACCCTGTATTTGACGGCATTGAGTTACGATTGACGAAACGATATAACGATCTGCCCTTGACACCGGATTATATCGAAGCCACAGGTTCAGGACATACCGGAATGATCTTTGAGAATGCATCATCATACGCTGGAGCGGTATGGCGGAGGGATGTCGGTGTGCGCACTGTCTTCCTGCCTTTCTCCCTGGAAAAAATCAGGTTGGAGGAACAGCTTGAGTCGCTACTCGATCAGATTGTGCCTTGGTTAATGGACCATCCCGCCAGGCCGGAACTGGATATTACTCTGAATCAGGACATTTATGCACCGGAGGACAGATTCCTATTACAGGCATCTATGGCAAATCCCTATCCCACGAATCTTGACGGCCTTTTGATGGTTGCTTTAAGCATGGGCGGGAATTACTGGTTTTATCCTTCCTGGTGCACGTATCCATCAGTGGATTCAAAGTACTTTTTCATCGAGCCGTATAACCGAGATTCCGTTGTTTTATTGGATTTCACCTGGCCTGACACGGGATCCGCTTCGGGGGAGGCGATTTTTATTGGTGTTTTGATTGATCCGGTTAGCGGCACGCTGATATCAGATATCAAAGATACGGGATTTCAATTTGGGAACTACTAACGCGTTGGCGATACGCCAAACGTTATACGCTCCGTTTTACAATTCCTGCTAATAGAATAACTGTCAGCATCAGAATCAGCAGGCACAGACCTGCCGGGCTGGCGGCTGGAACGGCAGCAGTGGTTGGTGTTTCCGTTACCGCAGCCTCAGTGGTGGTTGGTGTCGGTGTTTCCTGAGGTGTCGGACTATTCATCACGGGTGTCGAGGTCGAAGTCGGTGATGGTGACGTCACCGGCGTTGGCGTTACTGACCCTTCCAGAGGAAATGAAACATACGGACCGGGAGTGCCTTGATATTTGGAATCGTTTCGATCGTCTATCCATGCCACAACCGGACATTTTCCCGATGTGCCGGTTTTCCATGAAACATCCAGAACACTGAATCCGGCATCCCATCCGTCCCAGGGCGAAGAATTGCCGTCATCAACCCGCTCGGGAGCTGACAGGGATGGCACGGCATTCACCGCAGCAAACTGAGAATACATTATCGCATCATCAACCGTATCATCCTGAAACCAAGCGAGATGAAACATTTCACTGTCGCCGGAAACCGGCGGATCAACGCATATCATCGGCATCAGATCCTGAGTTGCCGTATCTGCGACAATCATGGGCGATCCAAATCCTGTATCGGATTTTTCTGCTGTTCGAATGTAGATATCCGAATCAAATGCGGATTCATAGGCGGCGTAGGTCAGCACAATTTTTTGTCCTGTTGCATCCTTTGTGCATGCCAGATCGGGATCGATTTCGTCGACAGCGGTATTCTGAGGTGTGTTCAAAAACCATGCCCATGATCCGTTTGCGCCATGATTGGTGCTGAAAGCGACATCGATGTTATGGTTGGCGTTCCCCGAACTGATCCTGTAGAAATAGGTAAAATACACATAGCCATCCGATCCGTCCCTTAGCGTTTCAATATCGGTATGTTCAGGGATGTAACCGCCGGACATGATGATTGAAAGCTGTTCCACCCATCCTCCTGTAAGACTGTTTGTCCTGGCGATTCGGGCTTCCGCATTGCCTGTTCCGTAGTTGTTGACTGCATAACCACAGACAAAATAGGATCCTGTGTATGTCACGGTTGGCCGGTATTCCTCATTGTCGGTTCCCGCCACCATAGCGACGTCCAGCCAGTTCAGAACAGGGCTTCCGTCATCGTTGAATGCCCGGGAAGCGACATCCATATCTCCATAAACCGGATGATAGTAGTGGAGAACAAGCAACCCGTAATTCGTGTTTCCGCTTCGGTAAACGGCGATATCGGGATGATACGTATCTGCATTGTATCCGTCGGCAACGACGTTAAATGCAACACCATAATTCCACGTATATCCTCCATCCTGTGATCTGAACACAGCGACCTGATCAGCATATCCGGAAACTCGATGCCGCTCCACCGCGCAATAGATATCGCCGTTTTCGGCTGTTGACAGCTTGGGATGCTGGTAATAGGCAACACTGGTAAAATCCGCAGTAACCAGTACATCGCTGCTCCAGAGATCGTATCCAAAAACTGGCACTGCAAAAATTGTGAGTATAAGTCCAATGAGACTCGCTGTATATCTCATGTAACCCTCCCTGAAAAAATACGACGCATGCTAAAAAATCACTTACCCCTCAACATGATATATCAGTATAATTCCACAATAAAAAAAAAGTAAGAGAAACATAGATTTTAAATTTTCAAATAATTAAACCATATTATTCTTCTTGAAAATAATTTTTATCATAGTGTTTTTATTTTTACTTACTTGACAAAAAAGTATTTATTTGATTAATTAGGAGTATAGATTTTTTTAAAATGAAAAGCAGTTTTAATGTGTTGAGCCATTATGTTGAGGGGTGGCGCAAGATTTCGTCGCTGCTCACTCTGAATTCTGAAGCTTTGCATCAATTCTGGCTTCAGGTTGATGACACCGTCTATCGAATTCATGAATTGCTAAGTAACGGATCACCTCTCAAAATCTATAACGAATTATTAACCGGAGTGTTAAAGCGTCTTTTGGCGTTGGGGGATTTCACTCGTGCGGAAGCAATCGCATTAGCGTTAAAAGAGACAGCAGGCCAGCAGGGAAATAAGGAAGCATTAATCAAAGCGAATGTTATTCTGGGATATACCCACTTTAATTTATCGGAAATAGACGAGGCTCGGGATGTTTTTAAACAGGGATTAGTGCTTTTGGAAGAGACTTTGTCAGATCAAATTCTGCGGATAATTTTTTTAAGCAATCTTTCAATGACGGTCAATTCCGAAGAATCTCTGGAGGAAGCGCTGGCGTGCGGACATTCGGCATTAAAAATTTTACACACGATAAAGAAACCTGATTTCAACGCTCTGGCAGAAAACATCGACAAACCATCGTGGGATGTCCAGCGTTCTGCTGTAATGAGCAATCTGGGAACTCTTTATTTTGAGATGGCAAGACGGCTTGGAGAGGGAAAGGAACGGGATGCTCATCTTCGAAGAGCCAGCAGATTTTTCACTCGCTCGCAATCCGGTGACATCACCTTTCAGGACAAGCTTCGATCACAAGCAAACCATGCTTTAGTGTTACTGCTTCAGGGAAAAACAACTGCTGCTGACGATGCATTTGCCCGGTTGAAATCCCAATGCGACGGGAAACCTTCTTTACAGCGAATAGCTTCATGGATCACCGGATTTCAAGCGGAATCAGCGTTACAGCAGGGAAATACTGAAAAGGCTTTGGAACTCTGCCATACCTCGTTACGACAGGCAATTCAGATCGCGGATCCTGTGCTTGAAAGTCAAGCTATCTGTAACGCTTTCGGGCCGCTACATTCCATCTGTGACTGTATTTTTGGCAGCAATCCTGACTGGGAACACTTTCAGGAAAAAGGTATGCCACTCATTAATGAACTCCTGTCATTCCTGGAAGAAAAAGATTGGTATACCGCCAAAACACACAGTCAGGGTGTTATGCGCATTGCAAGCCGTTTATTCGAGGTTATTTCCAACCGGATCTCCCTGGATCGTATCGGAAGTTCGTTACGGAAAATTCAAATTGCCGCATTGCTGCATGATATCGGCAAATTACGTGTGCCCTGGACCGTTTTGAACCGAACGACACCACTTTGGGAACGGGACTTCAATCTAATTAAAAAGCACCCCGCACACGGACAGCAAATTCTGGAAGCAATCGGTTTGGGATCATTATCAAAAACGGTTGCCCGTCATCATGAGCGGCCGGATGGATTAGGTTATCCGGAAGGAGGAAACATCGGCGGGATTGCCGACAGGATTCTGGCGGTTGCGGATGGTTATGAAGCGATGACCACATACACGCGGATTTATCGTAAACCGCTATCGAAATCCGACGCCGTGAAGGAAATAAAAAACCTGGCGGGACTGCAGTTTGATCGTTTCGTCAGCACGGCTTTATCTGAAGCAGTGGACTGATAACATCTAACAGCTTTGAACACGTATCCCGCTATCCTATTGAAACCAAAACTGCGCCGGCAAACCCCAGTGTAATCGCAATCATCTTGCGCATTGTGAAAGGTTCTTTCAGAAACAGTGTCGCCAGTATCACCAGAAAGATGGTATTGGTTTGATTGAGCACGGCAGCCGTTGAGACATCGGTATATTGAAAACCGGCAACCCAGAAAAGCATTGCCAGGATATTTCCCAAAAATGTCGCAGGAAGTGCCAATCTCCATGTGTTTCTGGATACTGTCGATTTGTAAAGCTTTTTCCGTTCAGGATGCAAAGCGATCTGTATGGCAAGCCCGATTGCGGCGGCAACAAGCCGCAATTCGATAACCCAGATCAATGTATCAAATGCATTTTCGGATAATCTGATCAATGTCGGTTGCATCAGAACTACACCGGCAGCGATCATGAACATGGAAAAACTGCCGACGATCATACCCCAGATAATGTTTTTACGGCGAACCTGATGCTCGCGTCGCTTCAAAGCAGCTACCAGTATCGCCATGCCAACCAGAACAGCCCCGCCAATCTTCGGAACGGACAGTGTTTCATTTAGAAAAATGTATGACAACAAGATCAGCAAAGGGCTGTACAGACAATCAACGATAGCTGTCAGCCCGGCTCCCAGCAGATTGAGACTTCTGAAAAAAAGTGAATCCGCAATGGTGATGCCAATAACACCGCTGGCTGCAAGCATCCAGAAATCCACCCATTCAGCTCCATGTGGCAGGATAGGTACACCGGCAAAAACCATGACGGGAACAAAACACAGTGCTGCAACGGTACTTTTATAGAAATTCAGAGCAACCGGACGGATTGTTTCACCGCTCTGTTTGAAAAAAAGTACAGCTACTGCCCACGTCAAGGCACTCAATGTAGCCAGCGTTTTACCCATCATTGCGTCTGTCACGCACCGTTATCTCCTCAAAAAACAAGCACGTATCATATCCTGTTTTCATCCCGTTTGAAATATCTTGATCAAATGATAAAATGCGACATTGCCATGATCTGAAAGGAACGTACAAATGAGTCATCGAATTACATTCATTATTCTTTATATCCTGCTTTTTAATCCTGTCGGAAGGGTGGGTTCGACGTTGCCGGAAAACCGGCCGGGAGTTCAACTGGATCTGCCCGATGATCCCGCTGCCAAGGCTTCCGCCATAATGGATTACATTGATGATCTATGGAGGGGCAAATCGAGCGTTGCCGAGGTTACAATGGAGGTGAAGACTGAAAACTGGTCTCGAACACTTGAAATGAAAGCGTGGTCTTTGGGCAAAGATTACTCACTCGTCAGAATCACAGCTCCCAAAAAAGAAGCCGGTACAGCGACATTAAAAGCTGAAAACAACATTTATAACTATCTGCCCAAAACCGATCGGACCATAAAAATTACGTCGGGAATGATGATGAGTTCCTGGATGGGAAGTCATTTTACCAACGATGATCTGGTAAAAGAAAGCCGCTATTCAGAAGATTACAATTGTGAGGTCGTTTTCGATGGGGAGCGGGAAGGAGAAATGGTGTGGGAGATGCAATTGAACCCCAAACCGGACGCACCGGTTATCTGGGGCAAAATTATGTTCGTCATTCGACAAACTGATTTGATGCCTGTTCATGCCAAATATTATGATGAAAAGAATATCCTGATACGGACAATGATGTTTAAGGAATACAAAGAAATGGGAGCGCGGACCATACCATCGATAATGCGGTTAATGCCGGAAGACAAACCGAATGAGTTTACGGAACTAACGTATAATTCTATTGAATTTGACATTGGTCTGGAACCTTCATTTTTTTCGATAAGAAATCTCAAGAACTAGGTCTGTTGAAAGCGAATCATGGTCACCTTCAGAATCGGCGCGCGAAATCTGGCCCGAAATAAACGAAGGGCTATCATTACCATTGGAGCTATGAGTTTTGCTCTTGCGGTAATGATCATCTACGCCGGATTGATGATGGGTTTTTTGGAAACATTTGAAAAAAACGCGATTGCCATGGATCTCTCATCGATACAAATACACGCTCCCGAATATCGAAATGACCCGTCAATTTACCATTGGATAAAGCATTCCGATGACATCATCGAGCGGTTGGAAAAGAATGGGTTTCAAGCTTCTTCCAGGCGGTACGGTTTTGCCCTGGCAGCTGCCGGCATGTCATCTGCGGGTGTCCAGTTACGGGGAACTGATGTTGAAGGTGAGCCTGATGTCACGCAACTCTACAAACATGTCGAGAAAGGTTTATGGCTGGATAAAGACCACCCCAAAGAGGTCGTCATTGGTAAAAAACTTGCCAAAACGCTTAATGTCACTCTCAACGATGAAATCGTGCTCCTGGGACAGGCTGCAGACGGCTCGATGGCCAACGACCTTTATTATGTACGAGGTATCTTGAAATCCGTATCGGAAAATATTGATAGAACCGGCTTTTTCATGACGAAAGATGCATATGATACCCTCATGGTGTATAGCGGTGGAGCGCACGAGATCGCGATAAAACCTCCTCAAGGAATGACTCTGGATCAAGCGGTCTCAAAAGTGAAATCCATTGCCCCCAATACAGAAGTGCTCAGCTGGCGGGAACTTGCTCCAGCCCTCGCCCAGCTTATCGACATGTCCGATGTATCTCTTTATCTTTTCTATATCATTGCCTATGCCGCCATCGGAATGGTTATTTTAAACGCAATGCTGATGGCGGTTTTCGAGCGTATTCGAGAGTATGGCATCATGAAAGCGCTCGGTGTTTCACCCTCTCAAATCGGACTGATGGTCATCATCGAAACTCTGGTTCAAACCATCATTGCCGCACTGATCGGTACAGGTGTGGGATTGCCTGCTGCATTGTATCTTCAAACGCATGGAATCGATCTGACAATATTTGGAAGCGGCACTTCCATTGCGGGTATCGCAATGGATACCACTTGGAAGACGGTAGTAACATCTTCAACGGTCACCGGTCCAATTGTCTTTATGGTGCTCATGGTCAGCATCGCTGTCATTTATCCGGGTATTAAAGCCGCGATGGTTCAACCTCTCAAAGCAATCTATCATCGGTAAGAGACTTGGCAATGTTGTTTAAAATGGCTTTTCGAAACCTCCGTAAAAACAAACGCCGTACCTGGATAACACTGTTTTCTATTGGATTCGGTCTTTTACTGGCAATGACATTTACCGGAATCGGGGATTCAGGTTATACAAAAATGATCAACGGCGCCGCTCGATTGGGGTCGGGGCATCTCTCCATCGTCCCTTCCGGTTACATCGAAACGCCCGCTCTGGATAAAACCATCCAAGATACAGAAGAAAAAATAGCTCTTTTAAAAAAATATGACCATATTGACGCCTGCGTCGTGCGCATTCAAGGCCAAGCCATGGTAGCAACGCCACGGGACAGTGGAGGTGCAACATTCGTGGCTCTCGATCCCGGCACGGAAACATCGGACACTGCATATTTCCTTGAATACATCAAGGAAGGAAAACTCTTTGATCGAGACGACACCTTCGGGATCGTGATCGGCCGGACGATGTCGGATCGCTTGAAGGTGGGTATCGGTGAAAAGATAGTTTACACAACTACAGATAAACATGGAGAAATCACTTCCGGGCTGGCGCGGGTTTCAGGGATCTTCGAATCTGGTTCAAAGGAGGTCGATGGATATTTCATCATTCTCCCATTGAACCGCATGCGCGATCTTCTGGGGTATAACAACGACGAAGCCACACTGCTGGCCATTTTTCTTGACGATCACCATCGATCTGAACACCTCAAAAACAGGCTTCAATCTGAAATGAACGATTCCTCCTGTGAGGTGACGACCTGGCGGGAAACCATGCCGGACATGGCCAGTTTCGTTGCCCTGGACTCATCGATGAATTACCTGTTTCAGATCATCATATTTCTTCTGATTGCAGCCGGAATACTCAATACAATACTCATGAGTGTTCTAGAGAGAACCCGGGAACTCGGAATAATGCTGGCCATCGGCATGTCCCCTGTTCGCGTCGTCGGATTGATAATGGCTGAAGCCTTTTGGCTGGGTATTTTGGGAATTGTCAGCGGAATCATCATCACGGCACCGCTGTATTACTATCTTCATATCTTTGGCATAGATTTTTCCGGTTTGATTCATGAGGACACGGACGTGGCTGGTGTTGTTTTCGATTCCATCATTTATAACGACCTGCGTCTGGAAAGTTTTCTTTTTATCATAACCGGTGCATTTATCATTACATTGTTATCAGGTATATATCCGGCATGGAAAGCCGGAAGATTAGCTCCCGTCGAATCAATTAAAACTATTTAAAGGTGGCGAGATGAAAACGCATTCCGATCCGATTGTCAGACTGGAAAATGTCACGCGGCACTTTCATCAGGGTGAAACCATTGTCAGAGCTGTAGATGGTGTTGATCTGGAGGTTTATCCCGGGGAATTTACCGTTATATCCGGCCCATCCGGTTCTGGAAAAACCACTATATTAAACCTGATCGGTGCGCTTGATGATCCGACGGAGGGGAAGATATGGGTTGAAGGCAAGAATCTAAGCAGTATGAGTCGATCGGAGCGATCAGTATTTCGGCGCGATCGCATCGGTTTTGTCTTTCAGGCCTATAATCTTATCCCGGTACTGACAGCTCTGGAAAATGCCGAATTTATACTCACCCTACAGGGTGTACCGTCGAGTGAACGAAAAGAACGTGTATTATCATTAATGAAGGAGGTGGAGTTAGAGGGGCTGGAAAATCGCAGACCCGATGAAATGTCAGGCGGTCAGCAACAAAGAATTGCCATAATTCGCGCAATTATATCAAATCCTGCGATCGTTCTTGCGGATGAGCCGACAGCAAATGTCGACACTGCAACTGCCGGAAAAATTCTGGATTTAATGGCAAAACTGAACCGGGAAAAAAATGCCACTTTCTTGTTTTCCACACATGATCATAATGTCATCGAGCGAGCCAGCCGCGTGATACGTATGCAAGACGGGAAAATCATTAAAAACGATCTTCAGTCCGCTATCGAAAATTCATCAGAAGACCATTCATGATTCGCGCTGGTATCTTAATTTCTCTTATTTTCGGACTGCTGTTTTTTCCGGCATCTTTTACCGTATCCGCAGATATCAACTGCAAATTCAAGGGAAGCGGCCGTTTTCTGGGAATGTATGCCGACAATCCTGATGAAGGCAATTTCTATCCCAACGCCACAGATACACTCTGTGCATCCGTATTGCGGCTGATCGGAGAAGTGGATTTTTCGCCATCCCTGTATTTTGAAGTCAATACGGTTCATGATTGGAACCGTTTGACATTTCAGCCTGTCAATCAAGCGTTTCAAACCGGCGGGCAAATTTCCAATGATTACAGGCATCCTGATGGTGAATGGACGTGGCAGGACGCCGATCATGACGGTTACACCGTTCAAGGTGTTTCGGCAATAGACCGATGTTTTTTTACCGTTAAATTAAACAAAATGGATATGACCTTAGGCCGGCAACCGATAAATTTGGGAAATTGTTTCTTTTTCACACCTAACGATTTTTTTCAACCCTATTCGGCACAAGCTTTTAATCGGGTCTACAAACCCGGAGTGGATGCACTCCGGCTGCAATATTATACGGGTCAATTATCCCAAATCAGCTTGATCGGTGTCTGCGGATACAAGGATCATGATCCGGATTGGACGTCATCTGCTTTGTTGATTCGTGGAAAT
Organism: candidate division CSSED10-310 bacterium; assembly: GCA_016929305.1. Taxonomy (GTDB): domain Bacteria; phylum CSSED10-310; class CSSED10-310; order CSSED10-310; family JAFGJC01; genus JAFGJC01. The sequence continues at coordinate 14,763 of JAFGJC010000185.1, forward strand.
CAAGTATTTGGTATTTTTGAAATCAGCGGTATGGCCGGCAAACTCGACAGCCGGAATATTCTAGGTATTGGCATTCAAGGTGAAATCGGCAACTGGGGTATTCGCAGCGAGATGAATCAGAGCTTCCCTGATGAAAACCACCCCGACTATCTCCAAGCTGCATTCGGAGCCGACCGGCGCTGGTCAAACTCATTTCATCTGATTATCGAATATTTGTATCACGGAAATGGCGTTCGGGAAAAAACCAATTACTTAGAACACATGCTTTCTCCCGGATTTAACGAAGATCCCTATCTGGGAATACACTATCTGGGTATTGCGGCAAATTATGAATTTCATCCGCTGGTTAATGGTGATGCCGCTATCATCTCCAATCTGACTGACCCGTCATGTTTTTTAACCGGATCTCTGGTAATAAGTCTTTCTAATGAATCGGAATGCGTTCTGGGAATACAATATCCGATTGGAAAAGATCCCACCTCCCGACAGGTTACTCCAGAATTGACCTATCCGGAATTTCAAAGTGAATATGGTTTTTATCCGCTGTCTCTTTTCGCAGAATTCAGGATATATTTTTAGACCATTCCCTGACACTCGGCGCTGTTAATGTCTCTTTTGCAAATCGTAGTGAACATTCCGTCGGATTAGTATCGGCACGGCTTTTAATTTATAATATTATTGGTGATGAAATCCTTCTTTGGAAATTTTGTAGTCTCAGAAAGGCGGTTATTATGAAACATCCTGTATATCTTTCTATATGTCTAGGTATTATCTTCATATCAACAGGAATTGCATTTGCGGAAAATGAATCGCTGACTCCCAGTATAACAGTCACTGGCGAAGCGGTTGTTGAAGTGCAACCAGACAAAGTTATCCTGTCATTTGGAATTGAGACATGGGATAAGGACATGAAACTCGCCAAACAAAAGAACAGTGCTATTTTAAACAAAGCGTTAAGTGGCGTTCGGGAATTAGGTGTCGATGAAAGTAAGATACAAACCGATCACATCTCAATTTCGCCCCGCTATGACAACTCTTACGAAAAAAAAGATTTTATTGGGTATTTTGTCTGGAATAATTTCAGTGTTACATTGACCGACATGTCCCGGCTAGAAGCTGTCATCACCACGGTTTTGGAATCTGGTGTCAATTATATCAACGGTATAAATTTCCAGACAACGGCATTCAAGGAACACCGGGAACGAGCCAGAATTTTGGCCATGCAGGCGGCGAAAGAGAAGGCTTTAAAAATGGCTGCTGCTGTCGATCAGGAAATTGGATCAGCCTTGCAGATAAAGGAAAGCGGCTCGGAGTATCCCTATTATCATTCATGGTATGGCAGTCAACGATCCAGTACCATGACCCAGAATGTTATACAGGACATGGGTTCAACCGCAGGATCAGCCGCATCGGATACCGTCGCTTTAGGTAAAATCAGCATTCGAGCGTCAGTTGTTGTTACGTTTCTTTTAAAATAGCAATCGGTATCTTTGTCACGGAGATCTCTGAAAATCTATACATTCTTCGAAAGATTCCAGATGAATAATTTTAAATAAACCGCCGCCCTCCCACCGGTATGTCGAACTGATACCGTATGGATCACCGGAAATAACGTTTATCATTCGGCGAAGCAGGTATGTGTCAAACATGTCACCCTGGTCAATGCCGATCCATCTGCGTCCCATTTTATGAGCGGCGGCACATGTCGTTCCTGTTCCTGCAAAATAATCCATAACCCACTCGCCGGCTTTCGTTGACGATTTCAGAATTCGTTCAAGTAAATTTTCATTTTTCTGTGTCATCAAACCGGCAGCTACTTTTTCTTTTGAGAAGCTCATTAATTGAATTGAATGCAACACATCGGCAGAGCTGCAATTCCAGGTGTCTTCAATCGGATATCCTTTTTGAGGTGATGAGCCCTTTCGGCGCTGATAACCTTCAGGATAAGGAATATAGTGCTTTTTAAAATAGGGTGAAGAGGATTTCCCTGCATATATGATCGTGTCGTGATTCCTGATGTATTTATTGGCTTTGCCCTTAAATCCTGATACCCATCCGATCCGCCATATGATTTCATTTATTACATGAAAATTTTTATGCATGAGTTCCAGCAGCTCCAGCTTCTGGTTCGTGTCAATGTGCACATATATGGAGCCGGTACCGGTCAACAAATTTCTCGCAAGCTTGAAACGATTGTTCATCATCATCTTCCATCCAAATGGAGAAAATGAATCTTTATAAGCAAAGTTACGATTAAACGTATTGAATGGCGGATCGATGTAAATACACTGAATTCGATCGTTGAAATATCGCTGCAAATAGCGCAACGCATGAAAATTATCACTCTTAATCAGTAGACCATCTATCGATTGTTTTCTATTTGCCAGTTCGTTTTCCAGAATCGTAATGAATGATCTTTCGAAACAACTCGTTTCGACGACCCAGTGCGGATGTGACATCACCAGCTGCTTTCTGATATCAATATCGTTAAAAAGGGGCATATCGAACGTTTCCGGTGCTTGATTCCTCCATTTCTCCCACAGGGGATTGCATTCGAGCACATGATTCAATAGTTCTGGAGGTATTCTGTTCAAGGTCATGCAATAATCGACTGATTTGCTATGTTTAATATCGGTGAATGTGTTCACCAGTTTAGTTTCGCTGTCCGCAAGCCAATTGATGATTTCTGCTGCGATATCACGGATCCCTTTACAGATCTCCATTTCATCGGAACTGTTTTTTGAACCCGATGGCAGTTTACTAAATAATCTATCCTTGATTAGATTCTCCAGCATACGCGTAAGACATTGTTTCAAATTCGGATAGAGGTTAAGTTCCTTGCCTTGGGATACAAGAAAATAATTGTCTTCGGAACTTGGTGACAGTTGTTCACTCAAACAACAGTCACTTTTCTTTTCTTTTCGTACAATATACCGGTAAATTGGCCGGCCATTCTCGTAAAACCTGCCGAAAAATTCCGCGATCTGTTTGAATATTATATTTAGCTTCGCAGAGATATTATCATTCAATTCAGCGTATACGGTTTCACATTTTTCCAGAAGTAACGGTTTGAGATGATCCATCCAGAGAGTTGGATCAAGCGCGTGTTCAAGAGGAAGATGAGTAAACGTTTTATCAGGGCAGACAATTTTCTTTAGACACTCAGCAAATCTGTTAAACTTCTGCTCTCTATCAATCATTGAGTAATGATTTTATGGCTTCTATCTTTTTAACATATCCCGTGCACCGGCAGAGATTTCCATCCAGGGCTCGCCGTATTTCCTGGTCGGTCGGTTTCGGATTCTTTTGTAACAGACTGAACGTGGATAGGATTGAACCCGGAGTTGAAAATCCGCATTGCACTGCTCCCTTATCGGCAAAAGCAATTTGAATGGGATGTGGTTTTTGTGGATTTCCGATACCTTCAATGGTCGTTATCTGCTGATGTTGAACTCTGGCAGCCAGAATCAAACAGGAATTGACCGGATTGCCATTCAGAAGGACGACGCAAGCTCCGCAATTCCCGTCACCGCAGCCTTCTTTGACGCCCGTAAAACCGTCTCGTCTAAGGACATCGAGCAATCGGTCGCCAGGATGGATGTCCAAGGTGTGTTTCTGATTGTTGATAGTAACCTCAAGCTTCATTCCGAGACTCCTTTAGCGCGGAAAAGGATACCGTTTTGACCATTTCCGCCAACACGGTTTTTCGGTATTGTGCGCCAGCCCGGCTATCCGGTCGAATCTGAATCGATTCCGCAGCGATCGTACCCGCCTTCTCAAACAGTTTGGCATCCGGTCGCTCGCCATCCAGAACGGCTTCTGCCGCGGTGATTCTTTGAGGAAAGGGTACTATTCCCCCGCATACCACCCGGCTGTCCTGGATAACCTGTCCGTCCAGAACGAACGAAATGGCGACAGACACTATCGAAAAATCGACTGTTGTGCGAGCAAATTTATTGAAAGCAGATCGATATTCTGATCGTTTTTGAGGCAGAATGATATGGGTAAGAATAGATTGATCAGCAATTTTAATGGGTTTTCCACGACGGGATTCATCGTCCATATAAAAAGTTTTCGATGGATCATTGTCAAGACGTATCTGGGCATCCAGTGAAATCAGCGCAACGGGAAGATCAGCCCAGTAGTAGCCGCAGAGGATGTTACCACCAATCGTTATCAGATTCCGAAGGGGTGTTGACGCCAGTTTGTCGGTCGTCTGCCGTAAAATACCGTTAGCATATTGCTTCACTTCTGGCATTTCTTCCAGATCTCCAACCGTTGTCAACGCTCCGATTTCCAGATCACCCGTCACATTGCGACGGCATCCCTTGAACGGCAATCCGGAGATGTCAATGACATCACTCACATCTGGCCGGTTGAAAGCCAAACTGGTACCTCCTGAGAGAATTTTTATTTTGTTGGATGTTTGATCAAATAAACTCTGGATCTCTGCCAATGATACAGGCTGGTGATATCGTTCCAAATTCGCAATCAAACGAGCCATATCCATATCTCCTTATGCGATATATATCCCTGTCATTCTGCTTCAATCCAGACTTTCCGTCAAGCATGTTATAAAAAAGGTTCCTGAAAAATATTATGAGCACTTTCGGGGATGTGATCGGATTCATTCAGCAACACCAATTGCTCGCACATCTGTTTAATGGAATCATCAGCATCCGCCGAAATAACCTTTTTCCAATGCATTTTTGCTTCCTTCTGTGAATCCTCAAACCACAAAACAATTCCCAGCCCAAGACGCGCAAAATTGTTACCAGAATCTACATTCAATACCGCTTCAAATACTTTGATGGCACGGTGAGGTGATTCGATATTGTACAGATAACGAGCATATTCGAGTAATGGGCCGGTTTCATTAGGAGCCTGAATGATGGCTTTTGCTAAATCTAGTTCTTCCGGCTTCAAATATCGGTAAAATTCCATGATACATTTATAATAAACAGCAAAAACGACTATGTTTTCTCTGGCAGGAAGCAACTCAATGCCGTTACGCAGAATTTCAAAAGCTTTCTTGCGATCACTTTTCGATGTGTCTATCGCATACTCCAAACCCCATAAGAGATCTTCCCGTTCATGTTCACCAATTTCCCGTTCGAATGTTATACGGAATTCAGCGACAAGCTGTTCTGGAGATAACAATCTGGATTTGTTCAGATATACTCTCAACCCCTGCAAAACTGTATCAAAAGAGAATCCGATTTCAATATTACCCGATTCCAACTTCTCGAGAGCTTCATGTAAGATTTGCATGGATGCATCCGACAAATCCACATTCCAGAATTTTATAATATTGCTCCAGTTTTCTTTACGCTTATCCTGTCCACCGGAAGAGACAGGGGATGAAGAACTTGGATTTTTCTGATCCAACTCCGAAAAAGAAAGGTAGAACACCAGGTCCCACAATGGATTCCGGAAAGCTCTTTCCGGATGTTTTTTGTGCATTTCCAGAAAAAACAAGGCAGTGGCAACCGCTGTCACCGTGTCGGAAACATCCTGAGAATGTTTCAAGGTTTTCAGAAGTTTCTTTTCAAAATCTTTTAACGTTCGTCGTGTTAATATTTTGGGTAGAATCAATTCCAGTATTTTACTTCGCTGCTGATCGAGATCACCATCCTTGTTTATTTCATCAGAGCGGTTCTTTTCCAGTTCTTGGAGATAATA